>CAKRLC010000103.1 GCA_934358955.1 uncultured Roseburia sp.
ACCAGTACCTTACAACGGTCAAGCCGATGCATGAACAGTTTGTGGAGCCGAGTAAGCGTCGGGCAGATATCATCATTCCGGAAGGCGGCGAGAATGAAGTTGCATTGGAAATGCTGACGGAACGTGTGAAAAAACAGCTGAAGAAATAGCAGCAGGAAGTTATTACGGGATACCGGAAACAGAAAGGCAGCAAAATTATGAGCGATATGGAAAAACAACAGGAAAATATCATCATTGATGATTTTAAACGAACTACTGATAAGCGGAAAAAGAAGAAATTCCGTCACAAAAATCAAGATTCAATGTCAGGATGGATGGAAGATAACCGTCAGGTCCTGATCCTGTTTGGAGTGATGATTCTGGCACTGGCATGTGTTCTTGTCAGCATTTTAGGATTAAAGGTGGCAGTTGTTCCGGTCTGTGTGATCATCGTTTTGGAAGCACTGCTTGCAGTTTGTCTGCATGATGTACCTATCTGGCTTCATGCAATTGTGGTTGTGATCCAGGTGGTTGCCGGCATTTTATGTGCAAGTGTTGTTTTTATGATTTTAAACAGTATCCTGTATATTGCAGGAATCATGACATTGAAATATATGAGAGATTAAGTGGCAGAAGTTGCCGCTATGCAAGTGGAAAAGCTGCCGCAGGAAAACTGTGACAGCTTTTTTATGAAATAGGATTCGGATGTCAAAAGGTCTGCATTTAAGTTTATGCTAGCAGATTGCACAAAAGAAATATTACAAGTTTCATTGTGAAATTTGCTAATAAAGGTTATGGAGCAGACCTTTTGACACCCGAATCGTATTACATAAAAATTCCTGATTAAAAATAATTTTGCAGGATGATATTTAGGTACTTGCACTTTGAAAACAAATTATGTAAAATAGGTAAAGTGTATAATTATTCATGAAAAGGATGAAATAATGAATACAAATAAGATGAATTATCAACGGATCATGGAACAGGTGATCGAAGAGAACCGGCAGAAAGACTATGTCCCGACTTTGCTGCTGCACAGTTGCTGTGCACCATGCAGTTCGTATTGCCTGGAGTATTTATCCAATTATTTTAAGATTACGGTATTTTATTATAATCCGAATATTTATCCGGAAGAAGAGTATGGAAAAAGAGTGTTGGAGCAACAGCGCCTGATCCAGGAGCTTCCGGCAAAATATCCGATCTCTTTTTTGGAAGGATCCTATGATAAAGACCGTTTCTATGAAATGGCAAAGGGATTAGAACAATGCAGGGAAGGCGGGGAACGATGCTTTCGTTGTTATGAGCTGCGCTTAAGGGAGGCTGCTGAGATGGCAGTCCGTTATGGAATGGATTATTTTACAACAACCTTATCGATCAGTCCGTTGAAAAATGCAGAGAAACTGAATGAGATTGGAACAAAATTAGAGCAGGAATATCATGTGACTTACCTGAAATCTGATTTTAAAAAGAAGAATGGCTATAAGCGTTCTGTTGAATTGTCGGAACAGTATGGAATGTACAGGCAGTATTATTGTGGTTGTGTATTTTCCAAAAGAGAACGGGATGAACAGATTGCAGAGAAGCAGAAAGAACATGTTACAGAAAGATAGAAGACATAAAGGAGGAACCGCCATGGCACAGTTATGGGGAGGACGTTTTACGAAAGAGACAGATCAGCTCGTCTACAATTTCAATGCGTCCATAACATTTGATCAGAAATTTTATAAACAGGATATTGAAGGAAGTATTGCACATGTGACAATGCTTGGAAAACAGGGAATTTTAACAGAAGAGGAAATGAATGATATTATCCGTACCCTAAAAGAGATCCTTGCAGATGTTGAGAGCGGTAAGCTGGAGATTTCTTCTGAATATGAGGATATTCACAGCTTTGTGGAGGCAAATCTGATCGACCGGCTGGGGGATACCGGTAAAAAGCTTCATACCGGAAGAAGCAGAAATGACCAGGTGGCACTGGATATGAGATTGTATACAAGGGCAGAGGTTGTACATACAGATGAACTGCTTAAGAATCTTCTGGAAACGATTTTAAAGATTATGGAAGAACATACAGAAACGATCATGCCAGGCTTCACACATTTGCAGAAAGCACAACCGATCACATTGGCACATCATATGGGTGCTTATTTTGAGATGTTTAAACGTGACCGTTTAAGACTGCATGATATTTACGAGAGAATGAACTATTGCCCGCTTGGTTCCGGCGCACTGGCAGGAACAACGTATCCGCTTGACCGTGAGTATACCGCAGAGCTTTTGGGCTTTTATGGTCCGACGTTAAACAGCATGGATGGTGTATCAGACCGTGACTATCTGATCGAATTTTTATCTGCATGTGCAACGATCATGATGCACCTGAGCAGATTTTCAGAAGAGATTATTATCTGGAATTCGAATGAATACCAGTTTGTAGAGATCGACGATGCTTATAGTACCGGAAGCAGCATTATGCCACAGAAAAAGAATCCGGATATTGCGGAACTTGTAAGAGGAAAGACCGGTCGTGTCTATGGCGCATTAATGTCGCTTCTTACTACTATGAAAGGAATTCCGCTTGCTTACAACAAAGATATGCAGGAGGATAAGGAGCTGTCCTTTGACGCGATGGATACGGTAAAAGGCTGTATTGCATTATTTACCGGTATGCTTGCTACAATGAAGTTTAATAAAGAAAAAATGCGTGCATCTGCAAATAATGGATTTACAAATGCAACAGATGCAGCGGATTATCTGGTAAAACATGGGGTACCGTTCCGTGATGCACATGGAATCATCGGAAGAATCGTATTATATTGCATTGATAAAGGAATTGCGATCGATGATATGTCCCTGGAAGAATTGCAGGAGATCTGTCCGGTGTTTAAAGAGGACATTTACGAAGAGATTTCCATGGAAACCTGTGTGAATAACCGATTGACAATCGGAGCACCTGGAAAGGCTGCAATGGAGCAGGTAATTGCGAAGGAAAAAGAATATCTGGCAGAAGACTGGAAAAAGTCACTTTAATAAGGTGATGTAATATTGTGACAAATGTACAAAGAAAAGAAAGTTTTTCTTAGTTTTTGTACAAAACAGACCATTGCTTTTTTTATGCAAATAGCATAAGATATGTATATCGAAGACAGATGTACGCGGTGGTCGGACAGATAAGCGTAAAATACACGCCCCGGAGACATTCTGTGATTGTGAAAAAAGTCTGTAGCATGGATACAGATGGAATGAGGAGATTAGAAGAAGATGAGCGAAAAGTTAAAAGTAGGTATTCTTGGTGGAACAGGTATGGTTGGTCAGAGATTTATTTCCCTGCTTGAAAATCATCCTTGGTTTGAAGTAACAACGATTGCAGCCAGCCCAAGAAGTGCCGGAAAAACATATGCAGAAGCGGTAGGAGACCGCTGGAAAATGGATACTCCAATGCCGGAAGCTGTAAAAAATATTGTTGTTATGAATGTGAATGAAGTTGAAAAAGTAGCTTCAGAAGTTGATTTTGTATTTTCCGCAGTGGACATGACAAAAGATGAGATCAAAAAGATCGAAGAGGAATATGCAAAAACAGAGACACCGGTTGTTTCTAACAACAGTGCACACAGATGGACACCGGATGTTCCTATGGTAGTACCGGAAATTAATCCGGAGCATATGGAAGTCATCAAATATCAGAAAGAAAGACTTGGAACAACACGCGGTTTCGTTGCTGTAAAACCAAACTGCTCTATTCAGTCTTATGCACCAGTTTTAACAGCATGGAAAGAGTTTGAACCATATGAAGTCGTTGCAACAACTTATCAGGCAATTTCCGGTGCCGGAAAAACATTTAAGGACTGGCCGGAAATGGTTGGAAATATTATTCCATATATTGGTGGCGAGGAAGAAAAATCTGAGAAAGAGCCATTGCGTATCTGGGGTCATATAGATGCAGAGAAAAAAGAAATCGTTCCTGCAACATCACCGGTCATCACTTGTCAGTGCATCCGTGTACCAGTATTAAACGGACACACAGCAGCTGTATTTGTAAAATTCAAAAAGAAACCAACCAAAGAACAGCTCATCAAAGCATTGGTAGAATACAAAGGAGTTCCACAGGAATTAGAACTTCCAAGTGCACCAAAGCAGTTCATCCAGTATCTGGAAGAAGATAACAGACCACAGGTTTCCCTGGATGTAAATTTTGAGCATGGTATGGGTGTTTCTGTCGGACGTTTAAGAGAAGACACTGTTTACGACTGGAAATTTGTTGGATTATCCCACAATACAGTCAGAGGTGCTGCCGGCGGAGCCGTTCTGTGTGCTGAATTATTAAAAGCACAGGGATATATTACAAAGAAATAAAATATAACAGAGCTTTACGAAAGTGAAAAAGGGACTGCCACACGAAACAGGTTCGTGCGACAGTCTCTTTTTTATGTAATAGGAAATTCCTTGGAATTCCCTGTTATGATTCGGGTGTCAAAAGGTCTGCATTTAAGTTTATGATGTCAGATTGCACAAAAGAAATATGCCGGAAAACTGGACAAGAAAAATAATCTTTCGTATAATAAAAGAATACGCCTGTGGGAATAAGCAGGTATTAGAAAAATGAAAATTGTAACAGTGGCAGAGAACAGTATGTTGCAAATATGGTTTGGAGGAAATGATTTGGCAAAATCATTAATTATAACAGAGAAACCGAGTGTGGCACAGGAATTTGCAAAAATTCTCGGTGTTTCCGGAAGAAATGACGGGTATATTGAAAATGGAGAGTACGTGATCACCTGGTGTGTCGGACATCTGGTTGAGATGGTTTATCCGGAAGTATACGATGAAAAATATAAGAAATGGAAGTTAGAAGACCTTCCGTTTCTTCCAAAAGAATACAAATATGATGTGATTCCTTCCGTGAGCAGGCAGTATCAGACTGTCCACAGGCTGCTTCACAGAGAGGATGTCGAGACGGTTTACTGGGCAGGGGATGCCGGAAAAGAAGGACAGACGATTGAGGAAAATATCCGTATGTACGGTGGAGTACGCGAAGGAATGAAAGAGCTGCGTGTCTGGATCGATTCCCAGACAGAAGAAGAGATCCGGCGTGGAATCCGCGAGGCAAGACCGATGTCAGAGTATGCAAACCTGGGAAAATCCGGAATTATGAGGACGATAGAAGATTATGCCATGGGTATCAACTTTTCCAGGGCCATGTCTGTAAAATATGGAAATCTTCTAAACGATGCGGCAGGAACAAGAAGTTATACGGCAATTGCAGTTGGGCGTGTTATGACCTGCGTGCTTGGTATGGTTGTGATCCGGGAAAGAGAGATCCGGAATTTTACAGAGACACCATTTTATCGTGTGACAGGGAGCTTTACAGAAGCTGCATTGGAGGCAGAGTGGAAGGTGACGGAAGAATCTGCTTATTTCAACAGTCCGCTTTTATATAAGGAAAACGGATTTAAAAAGCAGGAGGACGCAGAAGCGCTGATCGGGTTCCTTTCCGGGAAAAAAGCAATGGTTCATTCTGTCGAGAAGGGAACTTCCAGAAAAAAAGCGCCGCTTCTTTTTAACCTTGCAGAATTACAGGCGGAATGTTCAAAACGTTTTAAAATCAGTCCGGATGAGACATTGCAGGCAGCACAGGAGCTTTATGAGAAAAAGCTGACCACTTATCCGAGGACAGATGCAAGAGTGCTGTCGACAGCGGTTGCAAAAGAGATCGGAAAAAATATCAGTAAATTAAAAGGCTATGAGCCCGTTGCGCCATTTGTGGAACGGATCATGTCAGAAGGACGTTACCGCTCCATTGCAAAAACCCCTTACACAGATGATACGAAGATCACTGACCACTATGCGATCATTCCGACGGGACAGCTTGGAGAATGGAAGAATCTGACGGAACTTCAAAAGAAAGTGTATGATCTGATCGTACGTCGCTTTCTGAGCATTTTTTATCCACCGGCAGAGTATCAGACTGTGAAACTGGTGGTGGCTGTTGAACAGGAAAAACTTTATGCATCTGCGAAGGTTTTAAAAGTTCCTGGTTATCTGGAAATTGCCGGAAAAAGAACAGATGATGAAAAAGAAAATGAAGAGGATAAGGGACAGGGACTTCTGGAGATTGCAGATTCCCTGCAAAATGGACAGGAGCTATCGGTCAATGGTTACGCAGTAAAAGAAGGAAAAACATCTCCGCCAAAGCGATATACATCCGGTTCTATGGTACTTGCGATGGAAAATGCAGGACAGCTGATCGAGGAAGAAGAATTAAGGGAACAGATCAAGGGCTCCGGAATCGGAACTTCTGCAACGCGTGCGGAGATTATCAAAAAGCTGGTGCGCATCGGTTATCTGAACCTGAATAAAAAAACGCAGGTGTTGTCGCCGGAGGTGCTTGGTGAGATGGTGTATGAGGTTGTCAATATGACAGTACCGGCACTTTTGAATCCGAAAATGACAGCTTCCTGGGAAAAAGGGTTAGACGGGATCACGCGCGGCACGGTTGTCATGGAAGAATATCGCGAAAAGTTAGAAGATTTTATCCGGCGCGAGACCATGAATATGGTCGAAAGAGATTTAAAAAATGCGCTGATCACAAGGATCCAGCCGCTGACGCAAAAAGGTGCGAGAGGGATCGCGGCAAAGAAAAAGCTCGGTGTCGCCTGCCCGATGTGTGGGGCAGAGCTGGAAACAACCCCATTCGGATATGGCTGCAGCAACTATAAAAAAGATGGAACAGGCTGTAAATTTGCAGTTGGAAGCATTGCGGGACGAGATCTTTCCGAGGATGAATTTAAAATGCTGATCCAGAATGGAAAGACCGGGATCCTAAGCGGATTCTTGTCAAAGAGCAGAAAAAAGTTTCAGGCAGCACTTGTTTTAAAAAAGGAAGAAGATGGAAAAATCCGTCTGGAATTTGATTTTTCCGGAAATGAACCAGAGAAAATAGAAGGACTTAGCTGCCCGGTCTGTGGAGGGGCTATTTTAAAGACTGCGTACGGATTCCGGTGTGAAAATCAGAAACGGGAAGAGGATGGATGCTATTTTTCTGTTGGTACGATCGCAGAAAAGACATTGACAGAAGCGCAGTTATCAGAGCTTCTTACAAAAGGGCGTACAGAGACTATCCGCGGCTTTAAGTCAAAAAGCGGAAAGAAATTTGATGCCTGCCTTTGTATGGATCAGGACGAAAATGGGAAAAAGGTGATCCGGTTTGATTTCGAACACGTCGAAGCCAAAAAAATAAAAGATGTTGTCTGTCCGCTTTGCGGAGGTGATATTGTGCAGACACCATTTGGGTTTGGCTGTGCGAATTATGCAAAAGACAGGGAGGACAGCTGCAGGTTTTCAATTGGAAAAATGGCAGAAAAATCACTGACGGAAACACAGGTGAAGGAGTTATTAAAAATCGGAAGAACCTCAACTATCCGTGGCTTTAAATCAAAAAGCGGAAAGAGATTTGATGCGCGCATTGCATTAAATAAAGATGAAACCGGAAAAGTAACGGGATTGAAATTTGATTTTGACGACCTTGAACCACACAAGCTAAAGGATGCAAAATGTCCGGTCTGCGGAGGCGAGATCGTTATTACCCCGTTTGGTTATGGTTGTGCAAATTATAAAAAAGAGGATCCGGATAGCTGCAGGTTTGTGATCGGCAAGATCGCCGGTGTGAAGCTGAAAGATGCACAGGTACGAGAACTTCTGACAAAAGGAAAAACAGAGGTGATCCATGGATTTATCGCCAAAACGGGAATGATGTTTGATGCGCCGTTAAAGCTGACGGAGGATGGAAAGGTTACGTTTGATTTTCCAGAAAAACCAAAGCCGGTCGAGACAACACTTGCCTGCCCGAAATGCGGAAAGATGCTGCAAAAATCCCAGTGGTATTATGAATGTGAGTGTGGATTTAAGATTTCCCATACGGTTGCAAAAGTAGCATTGTCGGAAGAGAAGATACGGGAGCTTTTTACAACCGGAAAAACGGCAGAAAAAGTGACAGGCTTTACATCAAAAGTAGGAAAAAGCTTTGATGCCTGCTTAAAGTATGAAGATGGACGGATCAGCTTTGATTTTGACAATCCTGGAACTGTGACACCAAAACCGGCGCAGGCAGGCGAAAACGACAGGATCCTAACGGAAAATCCAAAAGATGTTTCGTCAGAAGATGACAGGATCGCAGCAGAGATGGCGGCTATGCAGGCGATGGAAGAAGAGGAACAGTTATCAGGGATGGATTATATGGCATATTTTTCTTGAAATCAAAAATGAGGATGTCTATAATAAATGTGAACTGTCAGGAAAAGCATACGACATTCGGAGCAGAAACACAGGTGTGTTCGTACAGAATGGACGGTTGAGCTTTATAACCTATGACAGGAAGTGGCGGAAAAGCAATCAGACACCGCCGGAAAGGACAGAAAAGAAAAAATGGAAAACGCAAAAATCTGTAATTTATATGATCTGAATGAGACAATTGCCGGAGAGTATTTAAAACAGTTTACTTATCCGTGGGAGGCATTAAAAGGAATCAGTGATTTTATCAAAGAATTAGGACCAACTTTAGATCCTGAGAAGTTTGAACAGAGGGGAGAGAATATCTGGGTTGCAAAGAGTGCAAAGGTTGCACCTACAGCCTGTCTGAATGGTCCGCTTATCATTGATGAAGAGGCAGAGATCCGTCATTGTGCATTTATAAGAGGAAGTGCAATCGTTGGAAAGGGATCTGTTGTCGGAAATTCTACAGAGCTGAAAAATGATATTATTTTTAACTCTGTACAGGTACCACACTATAATTATGTAGGAGATTCTATTTTAGGCCATCGTTCCCATATGGGAGCAGGTTCTATCACATCCAATGTGAAGTCAGACAAGACACTGGTTGTTGTAAAAGATAAGACTACTGGGGAAGAAATCGAAACCGGACTGAAAAAGTTCGGAGCCATGCTTGGCGATTTTGTCGAGGTTGGCTGTAATTCTGTTTTAAATCCTGGAACTGTGATCGGAAGCCACAGCAATGTATATCCACTGTCTATGGTTCGTGGCGTTGTTCCGGCAAATTCTATTTACAAAAACAAAAATGAGATTGTTGCAAAACAGTAAAAAGGTCTGCTATGTAAAATATTGCTATAGAAAGTAAGCTCAAAAGAGTGTAACCGTACATTTTGTATAAAACGATAAAAAAATGTCAGTATTACGGAATTAGTACTAGACTAAAATAAAAAAATGTGCGAAAATAAAACCAGTGTGTTAAACGAATAACAATGTTTAGCAGATGACATATCATATTCATATGTGAAAGGAGTCTTAAAATGATTTACACTAAGGAAGTCGAAAACATGTGCCCTGTAGCAAAAGGCGCAAAACATGAACCAGCTCCAATTCCAGAAGAAGGAAAATGGGTTCACTCTAAAAAAATTGAAGA
>CAKRLC010000104.1 GCA_934358955.1 uncultured Roseburia sp.
ATAGTTAACCCCAGTCTCCTTATCTACAAGGATTTGGCGAACTCCTTCATCCTTAAGCTGACTTCCGTCTCTAAATATTACTTCAAATCTTTCCTCTTTCTTTGCCATGTTTACTCCTCATTTCTCAATCGTTAAATTCCGATTTTCTTAATTCTATAAACTGAAAAAAATCAACTATTTTCTCATATTAAATCTAGTCTTTCAACTGATTATTAAATTTTTGGATTCATATCTATCCGATACAATTGAAAAGGATCAACGGCAGCTTGTACTGATCGATTCGATTGCAACAGCACCTCCACGGACAACCTCGATTGTTTTAAATTTTGATTTCAGTAAATGGATCAGCTCATCATTTCTGCGGGAGGTCAGCTTGCACTCCAATAATACGCTGTCATTTCCAATGTCCACAACCTGGACATTAAACACCTGCGCGATCTGGAATACTTCTGCTTTCTCTGCAGCATTCACGCGAAGTACCTTTGCAAATAAAATCTCTTTCATATGGATCGGCACATCCGTCAGGTCGATCACTTTGATTACTTCCACCATGCGGTTTAACTGTTTTTTGATCTGTTCAAAGGTAATATCATCACTTTTAACGCAAATCGTCATTCTCGACATCGTCTCATCTTCCGTTGTTCCTACGGTAAGACTCTGCAGGTTATAGGATTTTCCGGAAAAAAGCCCGGAAACCTTTGCAAGAACACCTACCTGGTTCTCTACATATAATGCAATCCATCTGTCTTTCATTTTTCCGTTCCTCCTATTTTAAGATCATCTCGCTCATCGGATTACCGCCCTTTACCATAGGAAGGACAATCTCATCAGAAGAGATCAGAAATTCGATAACAGTCGGCGCATCCTGGTAAGTTGCAGCTTCTTCGAGAGCCTTCTGGATATCTTCCTCTCTCTCTACACGGATTCCATGCGCTCCATAGCTCTCTGCTAATGCTACAAAATCCGGTGTATACGGAGGGCATGCTTCATTTGGTCCTTTGCAATTTGCCGGACAGCTTCTGCGTCTGCGCAGACAGACAGCCGAATAACGTTTTCCGTAGAACAGCTGCTGCATCTGGCGTACCATTCCAAGATACTGGTTATTTAAAAGACAAATAATCACCGGTGTTCCCTGCACCACTGCAGTTGCCATCTCCTGGATATTCATCTGAAAGCCGCCATCACCAGTCACGCAGACAACTGTTTTATCACGGTTTCCAATCTTTGCCCCAATCGCTGCTGGAAATCCAAAGCCCATTGTTCCAAGTCCACCGGATGTGATCATCTGACGTTTTTCATCAATATCAAGATACTGGGTAGCCCACATCTGGTTCTGTCCGACATCCGTCACAAAAATAGCTTCTTCAAAGGTCTGATTGATATGTTCCATGATCATCTGCGGTGTCATGCCACGGTCTCTGCGCATTTCGAGCGGATTTTTTTTGTCCCATGCCTGGATTTTTTCCTGCCATGCAGTTGTATCCTTTGGTTCTGCCCATTCTAAGAGCTTCTCTAACGCAAGCTTCGCATCCGATACGATCGGAACATCTACTACAACATTTCTGGAAATCGATGCGGTGTCCACATCAATATGGATGATCTTTGCTTTTGGTGCAAACTCATTTAAATCTCCTGTGATCCGGTCATTGAAACGCGTTCCAATGGAAAACAATACATCACATTCACTGACAGCTTTATTGCAGGCATATTTTCCGTGCATTCCTGTGTTGCCGATATAAAGCGGATGTGTCGTTGGGATCGCACCTTTTCCCATGATCGTTGTCACTACCGGTACATTCATTTTTTCAGCAAATTCCTGTAACAGTGTATTTGCCCTGGCAATGTTCACACCGCCGCCTGCAAGGATCAACGGTTTTTTTGCGCTCTTTAATAATTTATACGCTTTTTTCAGCTGCCCGATATGGACACTTTCATTTGGTTTATATCCACGGATCTGGACGCTTTCCGGGTATTCAGAAGGTCCGGATGCTGTCTGGATATCCTTTGGGAGGTCGATCAATACCGGTCCCGGTTTTCCTGTGCTTGCAATGTGGAATGCCATCTTAATGATCCTTCCGAGATCTTTTCGATCCTGCACTGTCACTCCATACTTGGTGATGCTTCTTGTCATCCCTACGATATCCACTTCCTGAAACGCGTCATTTCCGATCAGGCTTAACGGAACCTGTCCTGTAAAGCAGACCAACGGGATATTATCATAATGTGCATCCGCAAGACCTGTCATGATATTTGTTGCTCCCGGTCCACTCGTCACCAGACAGACCCCTACTTTTCCGGTTGATTTTGCATAGCCTTCCGCCTCGTGCAGCAATCCCTGCTCATGTCTTGGCAAAACGACTTCTATCCCATCCTGCTTATATAACTCGTCAAAAAGATCCGTTACCGTTCCGCCCGGATAACCAAAAATCGTATCTACGCCTTCTTCCTGCAAAGCTTTTACAAATAATTTTCTGCCTGTAATATCCATATTGCCCTTGCCTTCCTTACTCTATTATAATCTGCCTATTTTTCTAACCGATCAGCCCAACGGTCTTTAAAAGGAAAATCCACCCTGTCATAGTGAATGCAGCCATCAAAGTCGTTGTAACGATCACACTGGCTGTCAGAACTTCGTCGTTATTCATGCTCTTTGCCATAATATAACAGCTTGGTGTCGTAGGAGAAGCCAGCATGATCAGAATTGCGATCATTTTTTCTCCTTCAAATCCCATCCATGCAGCAACCGGCAAAAAGATAAGCGGCTGGATCACCAGCTTGATCAGGGATGCCCCGATTGTCGGTCTGATCTTTGCAAGTGCCTTTCTTCCCTCAAAGCCTGCTCCGATTGTGATCAGTGCAAGCGGTGTTGCCATTTGTGCCACATTGTTTATTGTCTTATTTACCAGTGTCGGGAACTTAACTCCCAACAGTCCAACGATCAGCCCTGCCAGAATGCTTAAAATGATCGGATTCTTGCAGATATTGACAGCTGCCTGCTTCACCTTTGCTTTTTTATCGATTTCTGCCGCATCATTCGCTTCAAATGTTAAAACGATCACAGAAAAAATATTATACAACGGTACTGCACTGACGATCATAAGTGGTCCCATCGCAGAAGTTCCATAAATATTCTGGATAAATGCCAGTCCCATGACGGCTGCACTTCCGCGGAAGGAAGCCTGTACAAAAGCTCCCCGTATACTCTTATCCTTTATGAATAGTTTTGCTCCGCCCCAGACGCCCCAAAAGCAGATCGTGCTGACAATGGCACAGAACAAAACATATTTGATATCAAATGCTGCTTTGATATCCACACCTGCGATATCCCTGAATAGCAAAAACGGCAGCGTCACTTTGAAATTGAACTTATTGGCAACTGTCACAAAGTTGTCGTTGAGCATGCCAATCTGTTTTAATACGTAGCCGATCACCATAACGAGGAAAATCGGCATTGTTACATTAATACTGTATATAAAGTTTTCCATGGTGCATTTCTTTCTGTAATAATAATTATTGTAACTGTTCAGAGCCAACCTCCAAAATGCTACGCATTTCGTCGGTGTGGCGTATCCGCCAAATAAAATTTCAAAAACAGTCTTAAAAATGCAAGCATTTTATACCTGCTTTTTGAAATTTTACTTGGCTCTGAACAGTTTCATTTTTTTACTTCATATGTGTATTTTGTTGTTATGCATTATAATAAAATTATAAAGCATTCTCAATGATATATTTTAACAATATTGTTGATATTATTTAATCTTTTCGTATTTGTAGAAGTAATATTCCAGATCAAAGTATGTCTGTTCTTCACTGTCCTGTGTTACTTTCCACTCAGGCATTTCATCCAGGTTTGGAAAGTAAGCATCTGCTTCAAATTCATAATCGATCTTTGTGATATGTGCTACGTCACATTCATCTAAAAGCTGACGGTAAATGGTCTCGCCACCGATCACATAGATATCTTCACTTGGATATTTTTTCAGCTCTTCCCGCAATTCTTCCATGGAATGTACGATAATCGCATCACCTGCTTTAAAGTTTTTATCATGTGTCAGAACAATATTCGTTCTCTTTTTTAATGGCTGTGCATTTGGAAAGCTTTCTAATGTTTTTCTTCCCATAACAACGACTTTATCTACCGTCGTTTCACGGAAAAACTTCATATCGGCCGGAATGCTGACAAGCAGTTTGTTTTTGCATCCGATTGCCCAGTTTTTGTCTACAGCTGCGATCAAATTCATAGTTTTTTCCTCATTTCTTTCTTATTAAAATTCACGTATCAAAAAATCCGCCTTTTAGTTTACGGTGTCAAATTACACAAAAATATTGTAAATTCCAGTATACAAGCCTCTTATACTGCGATCGGGATATTTTTGATCTGCGGTCCTGTCACATAATCTTCAATTGTAATATCCTTGGTCGTGAACTGATAAAAATCCTTAATCTCCGGATTTAATGTGAATTTTGGTGCCGGATACTGCTCCCTTTCGATAAGTTCCTTTATGATTGGGATATGACGGTCATAAATGTGTGCATCTGCGATCACATGCACCAGTTCTCCGACTTTCATATCACAAACCTGCGCAAGCATATGCACTAACACTGCATACTGGCAGACATTCCAGTTATTTGCAGCAAGCACGTCCTGGGAACGCTGGTTTAAAATGGCATTCAAAGTCAGCTTCTCATCTCCCGGTTTGTGTGTCACATTAAAGGTCATGCTATACGCACATGGGTATAAATTCATTTCATGAAGATCTTCATGAACATAAATATTTGTCATAATACGACGGCTGAAAGGATTGTTTTTCAAATCATAGATTACACGGTCCACCTGATCCATCATACCTTCTTTATATTGATGCTTTACACCAAGCTGATAACCGTATGCTTTTCCGATCGATCCATTCTCATCTGCCCATTCATCCCAGACAGTACTGTTTAAATCATGAATATTGTTAGATTTTCTCTGCCAGATCCAGAGCATCTCCTCTGTACAGGTCTTGATCGCTGTTTTTCTCAGAGTGATCGCCGGGAATTCTTTTGAAAGATCATAGCGGTTCACAACACCGAATTTCTTGATCGTATAAGCACTTGAACCATCCTCCCAGTGCGGACGGACCTTCTCCCCTTCTGTACTTGTTCCATTTTCCAAAATATCTTTGCACATATCCACAAAAATTTTATCCGCTAAACTCATTTGCTTCCTCGTCTTTCTATGTTCTTTTTATCTTTTCATATTTTTAATTCAACATTTCTATTCTATCGAATTTACCTGCAAAGTGCAAGAAGTAACGTCTTCCGGTTTGTGTATTTTCCATGTCCGCCATTGATTTTTTCATCAAATTGCAGTATATTTATACTAATTGTTGTGAGGCAAATAAGAAAAGTCGCAGGAGGATCCTATGAGTCAGGCAAAAGTAGATCGTTATAAAGAAGAGAAAAAAAATCGTAAACAGATTATGGCAAAGGAAAGAAGAAAGCGCATCGCCGCTTATACAGTCAGTGGTGTAATTGCAGTTGCAATCATTGGCTGGGCAGGTTTTTCCGGATACCGCGCTTATGAAAACAATAAACCAATGGAAACTGTCTATACCAATCTTGATTCCATTACTGATTATATGAATACTTTAAATGTAGAATAATTCACAAAATGCGCCCAATAGGGCGCATTTTTTATGTAATAGGAAATTCCTTTGAATTCCCTATTACATAAAAAGGCACTAACGTGCCAATGATGCGCACTCGCGCGAATATGTAGGTTGTCGCAAGCGACCGCGCTCGGCGCGAGAATGTGCCAAGGCACATTCTTTTTTATTCTTCCTTTTCCGCTGTTATCTTGCACAAAACTGATAATTTTATTTTATCCATCTTCGGTAAAATAACAATAGGCTGTGCATGGTTTGACCTGCTGCGTTCATAAATTGCAATATTTTTGTCCGCAAAATATAGTATTTGTCTGTAAAATTTTAGATGTATTAAAATATATCAATTAAAATGATTAAAATATAACAATTGACTTCATTAAGGTGCAGTGTTATTTTGTTATACGAACAGAGAGCAAAATGCAACGAACAGAACAAGGTTATCTGAAGCACTTGTATTTCAGAGAGCTGCCGGTTGATGCGAGACAGCATACAGTTTCAGAAGCTATCCTCTGCGAGCAGTGTACTGAAAGGAAAAAGAAATGCGAAAGCAATTTTTTATGAGTAAGTATCACCGGTATTCTACCGTTATTTAGAAGCTTATTGTTGTAGGTTTTTCCTGCAAAGATAGGACAGAGAGG
Source organism: uncultured Roseburia sp. (assembly GCA_934358955.1). Lineage (GTDB taxonomy): Bacteria > Bacillota > Clostridia > Lachnospirales > Lachnospiraceae > Roseburia. The sequence continues at coordinate 6,287 of CAKRLC010000104.1, forward strand.
TCGTATTTTACGACAAACAAAGTGGTAACGCGGAAGCTTAAGCCTTCGTCTTTGGGATATCTGATATATCCGGAGATGAGGCTTTTTTTGTTGGATCACCTCACAAAAATTCCATCAGCGCTATTTTCGTTTCACTTTGTACCATGTATTTTGTTCCCACAAATACATATTCAGAAAGGAGCCGCCTTTTGGCGGAAAAAGAAGTTATGAATGGTTTAGTAATTGTATTAATCGGTATTGTTGCACTGGGCGCCGGCTACCTCTTTTATGGACGCTGGCTTGCAAAAAAATGGGGAATTGATCCAAATGCAAAAACCCCTGCTTACACACATGAAGACGGAGAAGATTATGTTCCATCTTCCAAATTTACGGTATTTTCTCACCAGTTTTCATCCATCGCAGGTGCAGGCCCTGTCACCGGACCGATCTTAGCATCTGTATTCGGATGGGTTCCTGTTTTACTCTGGCTGATCATCGGTGGTCTTTTCTTCGGAGCCGTACAGGATTTCGGTGCATTATATGCATCTGTAAAAAACGAAGGAAAATCAATGGGTATGATCATTGAAAAATACATTGGAAAAACAGGCCGGAAGCTTTTTATGTTATTTTGCTGGTTATTTACCTTATTAGTTATCGCAGCCTTCACAGATATGGTTGCAGGAACCTTTATGGGAGCCGATGTGGATGGCATGACTGCTGAAACAGCTTATGCAAATTCTGCTGCTGCATCTATTTCCATGTTATTTATCGTTGTTGCCATTATTTTCGGTGTGATCCAGAAGCATCTTGGATCTAAGATGAATGAAGTTGTAAAAGCCATTGTTGCCATCGCTCTTTTAGTCGCTATGTTTGCCGTTGGTATGAAGCTTCCAATCTATGCAACAAAAACAGCCTGGATCTATATTGTAATGGCTTACCTCTTTTTAGCATCTGTCATGCCAATGTGGCTTTTAATGCAGCCTAGAGATTATATGACAACTTTCATGTTACTCGGTATGATCATCGGTGCTGTTGTCGGTGTCGTTGTTGCACACCCAACCATGCAGTTAAATGCATTCAGCGGATTTAACGTAGGCGGAAGCAATTTATTCCCTACTTTATTTGTAACGATCGCCTGTGGTGCTGTTTCCGGATTCCACAGCCTGGTATCCTCCGGAACATCTTCAAAAACGATCAGTAATGAGAAAGATATGCCAATGGTTGGTTATGGTGCCATGGTCGTAGAATCCTTACTTGGTATTGTCTCTTTGGTTGTTGTTGGTGCCGTTGCCGTTAATGGTACAAAACCGGATGGAACCCCATTTTCAATTTTCTCCTCCGGTGTTGCAGGATTCCTTGAAAAACTTGGTGTTCCTGTTTCCATTGCTACTGTATTTATGACCATGTGTGTATCTGCTCTTGCACTTACCTCCCTTGACTCTGTTGCACGTATCGGACGTATGTCTTTCCAGGAACTTTTCTATGGAGATTCTACTGATCCTGCAACAATGACACCAGTTCAGCGTGTCCTTACCAATAAATATTTTGCAACTGTGATTACCTTATTCTTCGGATACTTATTAACACTTGGCGGATACAGCAATGTATGGCCGTTATTCGGTTCTGCAAACCAGCTGCTTGCTGCACTTGTACTGATCGCCCTTTCTGTCTTCTTAAAAACAACAGGACGTACGGGTTGGACATTATATATTCCAATGTTTGTCATGCTGGCAGTTACCTTTACAGCCCTGATCCAGAAAACAATCGCTCTTATCTCCAACTTTATGAGTGGTAACGCTACTTTATTAGTTGATGGTCTGCAGTTTGTTGTTGCTATTTTATTAATGGTATTAGGTGTACTGGTTGCATTCAGCTGCTTAACAAAGCTGTTTGGAAAAAAGGCTGATGCTGCTGCCTAATAAAAACCGGATGTCATAAGGTCTGCATCTTAGTTTAAAACGTCAAATTACACAAAAAAATATTCCAAGTTTCATTGTGCAAAGCATTCCGATAAGCCTCTGAAAGCATGAATCGTGTTCAGCAAAGGCTTCCACGCTTCATGAGTCTTATCTCCATTGCACAAAGAGAAACTTGGAATATTTTTTTGTGTAATTTGTCAATATAAGTTATAGAGCAGATTTTTTGATATCCGAATCCAAATAAATAAAAAACATTCTATTTAAGATATTAAAAATTTACTTACTCTTCCACCATGTTTTCAGCCTTGTTCAAGGCATTTTCCACGGCGTTGAGCAGCATGATCGATGTATATTGATTGTCATTGTTATAGGAAATGTTATCGACAGACTGCTTTTTTATGACCTGGTCTGCAACTTCCTTAAGTGCCGGTCTTACAAGTGGATACATCGTTTCCACTGTTTCGTCGAGATTTACAAGGGAAATGGACTGTATCCGGTTTCTATCAACGATCACCTGGACTTCCAGAGTGCTGTCATTAAAAAGAAGTGATGACGTGTACACCCCTGCTGTATATTTCATTGTTTCTTCTGATTTTTCCCGTTTTTTTCCAGGCAAAAACATAAAAAGGACTAATACTAAAATTAGTATTCCAAGTCCGGCAAAAATAGCTGTATAAATGACCTCTTTCATATGAAGGACTATGATCTTTGTCTTTGCACTCATTTTTTCATTCCATCTCCCGTCACTGATTATTATATTCTATGTACCGGATTTCAAAATCATGCCGGGAAATTTCCTTTTTCTCTTTTCCTATCTTCCATTATATGATTCGGGTGTCAAAAGGTCTGCATCATGAGGCTTATCGGAATGTTTTGCACAATGAAGCTTGCAATATTTTTTTGTACAATTTGTCATTCTAAACTAAGATGCAGACCTTTTGACACCCGAATCATTATATATAATGTAGCAATTTTTCATTCTTTCCAAAAAATATAAACAAATAAAAATATTTTTTCAAAAAAACGGTTGACAAATATCTTTATCTATTGTAATATATCAGATGTGTCTGACAAACAGCAGAACACAGTTCCTATGCGCGAGTGGCTCAGTTGGTGGAGCACGACCTTGCCAAGGTCGGGGCCGCGGGTTCGAGTCCCGTCTCGCGCTC
>CAKRLC010000105.1 GCA_934358955.1 uncultured Roseburia sp.
GATGTTATCGTCGTAGATCCGCCAAGAAAAGGCTGTGATGAAACCCTGCTGGAGACCATGATCGAGATGAACCCGGAAAGGATTGTGTATGTAAGTTGCGACAGTGCGACACTGGCAAGGGATCTGAAGTATCTGTGTGAGAGGGGATATGAGCTTCACAAGGTCTGTGCGGTTGATCAGTTTGGGATGACGGTTCATGTCGAGACGGTAGTATTACTATCCAAGGTTCAGGGCGAGTAGGCGTAAATATGGTAGGGAATTGGAGAAGGAAGCTGCAAAAGAAAGGGGTCTCCTTCCGGCATATATGCTGACTTATTTCAGCAATTATGACGAAGCGTATCAGTTATTAGATGTATGCGTAGACAAGAAGATAGGAAGGGACTCTTTACAACAAATTATTAAATATGCGGAGGAACTGGGAAATGTTTAAGACTGTGGATTTGTTCTGCGGGGCTGGCGGCTTAAGCTTTGGGTTTGAAGCAACAGGCCATTTTCAAATAGTTGCAGCAGCCGAGATTAATAAGGATGCGAGAAAAACTTACATCGCAAACCATAAAGGGGGAGACGGCATCGAGATGATTCCGGATGTCCGGGGGTACGATTTCAGAGGTCTCTCTAAAAAATTCGGCGGAATAGATGTAGTTATCGGCGGACCTCCCTGTCAGGGATTTTCAAATGCCAACAGGCAGAAGAACCATATAATCAGCATGAACAATTCTCTTGTTAAAGAATATTTTCGTGCGGTTAGAGAAATCAGACCTAAAGCCTTTATCATGGAAAATGTAAGCATGCTCTCGTCTGATACGCATAGGTTTTATGATTCGTATAAGGATCATGATGAGGTGGAGAAGCTTGGCATAGAAATGAGGCGGGATGAACTGGTTATCGCTGAACAGAATTATGATGGGGTAGATTGTTTTCAAGCTTTAAGAGACCATGAAAATGAAATGTACAGTATTTCAGATGAGCTGCTTCAACTGCTGAATGTGTTATATAAAGATAGGAAGAGCAAGGAAGACCGACTCCCGAAATATATTGAAAAGAAGGGCGGGGAAATAACCAGAAAAATAGAGGATTTCCTTGATGAAGAGAGATACCAGTATCAGATTCTCAGAGACATAGCAGACCATCTGAATGCTGGAGAACTTGCAGCTTATTTTGATGAGCTTGGAATGTTTATTAAATTCCAAAAGAGTTTCAGGCTGCTGAATGAGCTGGATGATAATAAAATCATTTATGAACTGGTACATGATGAAAGTACCGGGAAGATAACTGCGGTGGTCAATTCCTATTCTGTTATTGAATATGTTAATAAGATACTTGGTGAAGATTATGTAAAAACCGGCAACGTAATAAATGCATTATGGTTCGGAGTTCCACAGGAACGGAAAAGATTTATAATGATGGGAATCCGTTCAGACGAGATTGAATCTGATGAGGTTAAACTTCCTGATGGAAGCGAGGGTGTTGCCCAGGTTGTTACTGTAGGGGAAGCAATAATGGATCTTGCAGAATATGACCCATTCGATGGTGCCGATGATAAAGAAATACATTACAAGAAGAAAGACAAGTTATTAAAGTATGAAGCTTTGATGCGGGAAGGTTCTTCCGGCATAAGAAATCATCTTGTTCCTAAAACCGGAGATATGGCATTAAAGCGTTTTAAGGCACTGAAAGAGGGAGAAAATTTCCATAAACTCCAACAGGAGCTTAAAGACAATTACGCAGACCCCGGCAGAACACAAAACAGTATTTATTTGAGGCTGGATAGAAAGAAGCCAAGTGGAACGGTAATAAATGTAAGGAAATCCATGTGGGTGCATCCTACAAAACACAGGGCAATCAGTGTTAGAGAGGCTGCAAGGCTACAATCATTTCCTGACAGGTTCATATTCGAAGGGACTAAAAACTCCCAATATCAACAAGTTGGAAATGCTGTTCCACCTATGATGGCGGAGGGGATAGCAGAGAACCTGCTTAAGTACATAAGTGAAGATTGAGAAATAGGCACAGGGCAAAACCTGTGTCTATTATTTTTGAAATAATATTAAAATAACAATGCGTAAATAGGGACTGATGATAGTATTTTATAAAAAATGCTAATAAAAAAGAATGGAAAAATTTAAAATAAAATAGTATTTTAAAATTATTTGCAAAATAGTTGACAAATACACAACAAAAATGTATGATTATATTGGAGTAAATGAATCATACTATATCACTATTTTGGAGGCAGAAATGAATACAGAGTCAAAGAGAGATAAATTTGTGAGGATTGCAGAGGCAAGGACAAATAAAATAATTAACATGGTTCAGCTTCTGGGAAACTGTTCCAATCAGAGCCTGTATGAATATACAAACAAGGATGTAGATAAGATTTTTAAGGCTATTCAGACTGAGCTGGATGAAGCAAAAAAGAGGTTCAGTAAACAGGATAGTCAAAAAGGATCCAAGTTTACCCTTGATTAAAGGAGAACGTGATATGAACGAAAAGTGGAATGAGAAATACAAGTGGTGCTTCAGTCCTCTCGGCACTGGAGATAAAGTTGGCGTTAACAATGCAGGCATCGGAATTTTTAAGAAACAGCCCTATATTGGACTGGCAAAAGAAATTCTTCAGAATGTAATAGATGCTAAAGATAAAAATATAACAGAGCCAGCCAAAGCGGTTTTTGAAGTCATCTATGTGCCGAAGACGCAGCTACCTGACCCTGAAAGGCTTTCATACGTAATAAAACAGTGTTATGAGTATTATCATGAAGGCGATGATGGAATTAAAATGGGTCTTTTAAAGTCTGCGGCGGAATCGCTTCTTGATGGAGATGACTTGATTCCGGTTCTGAAGATAAGCGATTTTAATACCGTAGGGTTAACAGGCGCCAGAGAAGAAAAAGGAAGCAACTGGACAGGGCTTGTAAGAGAAATAAGTGCTACAAACAAGGGAAATGGCAAGAGTGGATCCTTTGGCGTTGGAAAATTTGCTCCGTTTAATTTCTCTCAGATTCGAACAATTATCTATTCAACACATAACAAAGACGGAGAAACAGCATTACAGGGTAAAACGATACTGACAACCTTCCGTGATGAGGATGGAAAACTCAAGCAGAATGTTGGCTTGTTTGGTTTGATAGAAGAGGAAGACTGCAAAGCAATTTATGATCCCAATGATGCGCCGGATATCTTCAATCGAACAGAATGTGGAACGGATTTATTTGTTATAGGTTTCAAAAATGAAGAAGAATGGATGCAGCAGGTTGCGGTAAGTGTTCTTGAGTACTTCTTCTATACTATCTATATTGGGGACCTCGAAGTATCTATTATAGATGGCGGTAATAGAATTGACATTAATAAAGACAGCTTGTCATCAATGATGAATAAATACGCTGATTACTGCCATCGTAAGGAAATAGAGTTTAGTGCTCCTGCATTTTGGGAAATTCTAAATGACAGAACAGGCCGTACTAAACATTATGCAGAACCGTTTGATAATAAAGGAGAAGTCGAATTATATCTTCTGGTAGATCAGGACTTGGCAGAAAAACGCATACTTGAAATGCGTACTGCCGGAATGAAGATTACAGAAGATACTGCTTTCAGAATTGGGGCATACTTCAGAGGGATTTTTATAGCAACTGGAAAAGGGAGCAAATCTGATAATCCCAAAGACAATATTAACAGCTTTCTAAGGAAATGTGAAAATCAGGCACATGATACCTGGAGCAAAGATGAATATGAAAATCATACAAAAGAAGCGGATGCTGTGATTAAAAAAATCCACTCGTGGATACTTGAAAAGGTCAAAGCAGAAATGCCAGAAGTTGACACAGAGGAAACCGAAGGGTATGGACTGGCTGATTTAATTCCGAATCAGGAAAGCGACGGCAAAGATGATACTGAAGAAAAAGCATATTTTACTTTCGAGCCGCTACCTGTAGATATTACACAGTCATTTTCAAAGAAGCCGCAGAAGAAAGCTTCTGATGTAAGCATTATATCAAAAAATCCTGATGAAAAAGATCCGGACGATGTGGTTATTCCAAATGAAGAGGGGGAGGAGCCTGTACCTGCTGGAGGAAGTGAACCGACTCCAAATCCACCTCATCCGCCTTATCCCGGACCTTTCCCAGGACCGTTTCCTGGCCCTGAACCGACACCGAATCCTAATCCGTTCCCTGGGGGAGATACTACTATTCCAGGTTCGTCACAGGAAATTGGAAAGAAGGATACGGGCAGAACAACACTTCATGGCCTGAGAATATTGGGAGTTCGAACCCCGTATGACAATACAAAAGGGGAATTCCGTATTACGTTTATTCCTGAAAAAACTGCTGATGATGTTCATGTAAGGCTTCGTATTGGAGCAGATGATGAAGATAAGCGTCAGGCGGATGTGAATAGTGCTTTTTATGGAGAGACCAAGCTGGAATTGAGCCGTGGCTTTATACTTTTGCCTCATGTTGATAAGAGCAAGAAAGTGGTTCTGAGAATAAAGCTTAACAATGCCAGGAGATGTCAGCTGGAGGTGAGTGCATATGCTAAATAGTGCTATGAATTATCCATATCCGGTTCTTAGGAAAGAAAAGGTTGATTATAAGGACAGTACGTTTGAAGCCAAATTATCCAAAAAGAATCTTAAAGATGGATATCAGATAAAGGTTGAATATAGTGTTTCCAATGCGGAAATTCAGCAGCTGATTGATGAAAAAAAAGCCGCCTATGCTTTGCAGATACAATGTGTTTCTACGTGGTTTAGAAGCATGGAAATAAGCGAAAGCAGTATTCAGGAAATAAAGCTTGAATCAAATACAATCCATGAACGTGTGGACATGTGTCCCTGCATTATTGCTCTTGAGAAAATAGATGATTTTCAAAATGCTGATTTTACAGAGGATTACGAGGGAATCAGTTTTGCTATAAATTCCGGTGAGGTTATCGCAATTGGTGAACGTCAGAAGTTTGATGCCATATATAAGGATGACATTATAAAGAAAGGTGATCCTATTGTGCATTTTATTAACGATGATCAGACACCTGTAATGTACTGTGAGTATGAATTTGACACTATTAGAATTCATCTTCCCAAGCAGCAGAATGAAAAATACAACCGTATGGGAATGTATGAGAGCTGGAAAGTACCGGTACTTAACGCCATATATGTGGTTCCTGCCATAGCGATGGGCATTGAGGAGATTGCAAAAGATACCTTTTCGGGCAGAGAGGGCACCTTGGAGCGGTGGTCGTGGTATAAAACTCTTAAGGTGATGATTCAGACGAAGGCTAAGGATGTTGACAGCGAATATAGAAAGATGCTTAACGATCCGATTAAGACAGCACAAATGCTTTTGAATGATAATTCTACGCAGGCGTTGGATGTAATAGATAAAGCGGTGAAGCAGTAAAGGAGACCAGCTATGATTATAAATTTCATGAAAAATAGTGCATTGGATACTCTTACTGCAGATATAGCAAATAACGTGTCCAAGTATAATTCTAACGAAAGATGGGTAGATGACTATTTCGAAGAAAAGGGAATAGGAAATTATTCATTCAATACAGGAATAGCAGTTCCGGATGTGGATTTGATTGTAGGTGATTCGAGTACTGATTTTGAAAACTCAAAGAGGATATATGAGGCTTTTAAAGGAAGCATAAATCCTATCCAGGCCAGTGATCTCAGATTATGGGCTTATCTCGCACATTGTACCTATTGGGAGTATATGAGAACGAGATGGGCAATAAACATTGAATCTGAAGAAGATGATGAAGATACCGGTTCTGATAAACTGGTTGCAAGAATAGGCTCAAGATATTTCTTTAAAGCATCTAAAGGAAAAGCGTTTGTACGTCAGGGAATAGCAAGGCTGTATTGGGCGGCGTATCTTACATATGATGAGACTAATGCTGCCAATCCTTATGAGATGACGGAGTATTTTTTAAGCAAGCAGGATATTTTTACCGTTTCTACAGAACACGCTCTTGCAAGAAACAAAGCTCTGCTTATCGGAGCATTGAAAGCATTGAAGGAGCACGGCGAATTAAAACGTCAGGAAATCCGTAGATTTTTTGTAAAACTTAATCAGGCCGGGGGCATTGTTGTATTTGACTCACTTAATATTGAATCAGCTTATGAGCTTTCCCAGAGTGTTATAGCAGAAGTGCTTGCAGAGAATACTGGAAGTACTGATGATGAGGTAGAAGCTGGAGACAGCGAAGGGATTGATAATGAATCTTCCGGGAACACAGAAAATGGCAGTGAGACGCAGAAAGTGGTAAAAATTGACAGCAGTATTATTGCAGAGAATGTAAAGACTGGTGCCAAGATGCCTATTGTAGTCAAAAATAACAAATTTCAAACAAAGCCTGCTCTGATTGGGCTAAAAGAAGGAGATACATTTAGAATCAGGAAAAATGTGTGGAAAATAATAGAGATTAAGTAGTGCACATCCTGACTGGTATCTTTGTTGGGAGGTTTGAGATGGATAATCTTACACCGGCGCAGAGAAAAAAGAATATGCGCAATATCAAATCAAAAGATACGGATATAGAATTGCTGCTCCGAAAGGAATTGTGGAGACAGGGATACCGATATCGGAAGAACTATAAAAAGCTGCCTGGAAAGCCAGACATTGTGCTGACAAAATATAAAATAGCAATATTCTGTGATGGAGAATTCTTTCACGGTAAAGACTGGGATGAGCTTCGTCCAAGATTGATAAAAAGCAGCAATGGGGAGTATTGGATTTCAAAAATATCAAGAAATATTGAACGGGACAATGAAATCAACAAGATGCTTCTATATGAAGGCTGGACGGTTATCAGATTCTGGGGAGATGAGATAAAAAAAGATGTCAAGGGTTGTGTAAAGGTTATTGAGGAAACAATGCTGGATCTTAAACTGTTGCAGATTGACGATGAGATGTAAATCGTTATAGGAGCTGTGTATGTCATCAATTGTTAATTATTCATATAATGCAGAAGGACTATCAAAAATTAAAGAATGGCATTATGGGATCAACTGGCCGGCAGTATACATTATTTACAACACTGATACTGCGTATGTTGGTGAGACCCTTGATGTAGTGCGAAGGACAGAACAACACCTCCAGGAAGACGAATTTAAGCAGTTCACCGACATCTGCCTTATCAGTAGCAAAACTTACAATAAATCTGTCATACTGGATCTCGAGTCTTTTTTAATCAAATACATGAGTGCCGAGGAATCAAAGAAGCTGATTAACGGCAACGCAGGCGTTGTTGACCACGACTATTTTTATAGGGAGGAGGCATACGAAGATGATTTCCGGGATGTCTGGAAGGAACTGGTTTCTCTCCAAATAGTGAAGAGAAGCATAGCGGAAATCGAAAATTTCGAATTGTTTAAGTATTCTCCATACAAGACATTGAATGAGGAACAGCAAAGGACGGCATATGACATATTGAAAAGACTTGGAGAGATTAATAATGCTTCTCAAAAGTCGCTTATAGAAGTTCGCGGCGGAGCAGGAACTGGAAAGACAATTCTTGCTGTATATCTTGTAAAACTCCTTACAGATTTGAACAGAAATAAGAATGCACTCGACTACATCGACAATAATGAGAACGCGGAAGCTATAAGACATCTTGTAAAAACTTTCGGGCATTAAGGACATAGGCTTTGTTGTTCCTATGCGGGAATTGCATTCTGTTATGAAAAGAATCTTTGATTCCATTGATGGTCTTTCAAGTGATATGGTGGCTACACCGAAAGAGGTTGTGGCGCACGGAAAGTACGATGTGCTGTTTGCAGACGAAACACACAGGCTATACAGGCGGTATCATTTATTGGATTATACGTAACTGTTCAGAACCCACTTAGTTGAAAATGATATCAGGGTTCCCAGATAGAGCTTCACGGATTGCTTGTATAGGTAGTGTAAAATAGTTTGTGTTTTTGGTAAAAAATGGCTCCTTTTTGGTAAGAATTCAGATATGACAATTCTTATCGAAAAGGAGTATTTTTATGGCAGTTGCAAAGGAACAAATTCGACAGATCATCTCAGAAAACAACATTAACAGCGTTGCAGATGTATACACGCTTCTGAAAGACAGTTTCAAAGATATCCTGCAGGAGTTGATGGAGGCAGAACTGGATGCAACCCTTGGTTACGAGAAAAATCATAAGGGAAATCTACAGACAGACAATAAAAGAAATGGACATTCCACAAAGAACTTAAAAAGTCAATACGGCGAATTTCAAATCGACATACCCAGAGACCGTAATGGGGAGTTTGAACCAAAACTTATCCCTAAATACCAGAGAGATATTTCCGGGATTGAAGAGAAGGTGATCTCTTTGTATGCCCGTGGTATGAGTACACGTGACATTCACGATCAGCTTCAGGATCTTTATGGAATTGAATTGTCAGCTGAAATGGTCAGCAAGATAACAGACAAGATCCTTCCTCAGGTTAAGGAATGGCAGTCCCGCCCTCTGAATCCGGTTTATCCGTTTGTCTTTATGGACTGTATTCATTACAAAGTCCGGGAGGACGGCAGGATCCTCAGCCGTGCTGCTTATGTTGTTCTTGGCGTTGCAGTGGAAGGATACAAAGATATCCTCAGCATTACAGTAGGTGCCAATGAAACCAGCAAGTTCTGGCTTGGAATGCTCAACGATCTTAAGAACCGTGGAGTAAAAGATGTTCTTTTCTTTTGCGTAGATGGTCTTACAGGTTTTAAAGAAGCCATTCAGGCAGTCTATCCGCAGGCAGAGATCCAAAGATGTGTCATTCATATGCTCCGCAATTCTTTCAAATATGTGAATTATAATGATCTGAAAAAGTTTTCCTCGGATTTCAAAGAAGTATATAATGCTCCGAGTGAAACAGCCGCTTTAACAGAGCTGGAGAACATGAAAGAGAAATGGGGGAAGAAATATCCGTATGCGATTAGCAACTGGGAAAATAATTGGGAAGATGTAAGATCCTTTTTCCAGTTTTCAAATATTATAGAAGGATTAAACCGCCAGTATCGGAAAGTCACGAAAACGAAAAGTGTATTCCCAAGCGATTCTGCA
>CAKRLC010000106.1 GCA_934358955.1 uncultured Roseburia sp.
AGGAATTGCTGTGACAACAAATAATTTCTTTGGATATGTCCTAGGTTTTCTTGGATTTGGCGTCGCTGTAGCTGGCTCTTTCAAAAATTCCATTCTAATAAATTGCACGACAACTTATCAAAAAATAAGATCCCCATTAGCAAAAAATGAATAGAAAATGTATAAGAGTAGCAAAAACGAATGATTATAAGGAATTATGCATTAGACACACATTTGTAAAAAGGGAGAAAAATAACAGGCATAATTTAAATCTCCGATTCATACAATAATATGAAACGGAGATTTTTTATGATGAATAAAAGAAGACTGGCAAAAAAAATAAATACATTTCTGACGGTTCTGGTATTTTTTTTACTTGCGGTGCTTTTCCTCATTATTTTTTATCAGAAAATGCAGATCACGCAGCTGACAGGAAATATCAGTGGAATTTATGGACAGGAGACAGAAGATCAGGCAGCAGAGGAAGAACTGTTGATAGGGATCGTGGCAAAGGAGATTGGTGTAGACAGAGAGGATGCAGCAATAAAGGCACAGTGCGTGATCGCACGGACAAACCTCTATTCTGCAAGGGAGACAGGAACAGAACTACCGGAGCATTTAAACAGAGAACAGATGAAGGAGCTTTGGGGAGATTATTTTCCGGCAGCATATCGCAGGATCAGCAAGGCCTTACAGGAGACAAAGGGAGAGACACTGGTGTATAACGGACATTTGATCTATGCAGCATATCATGCTGTCAGCTCAGGCAACACGAGAAATATGGAGGAATTATATCCGGATGCGAAGATGCCGTATCTTATATCAAGGGAGTGCTACGAGGACAGCATGGCACCGGATTACCTTGGAGTATATTATTGGAGCAGGGAAGAGTTCCTGGAATTATGCCGCGCGCAAAATCTGGATGCGGGACTTACTGACTGTTCGCAGATACAGGTTGCACAGCGCGACAGTGCGGGATATGTGCTGACAGTACAGCTGGGGAATAACTCTTGTACAGGAGAAGCGTTCCGGGAAAGTCTGAATTTAAAATCAGCCAATTTTACGATCGCGGAGCAGGATGATAAAATCAGGATCGTGACAAAAGGACTTGGACATGGCTTTGGATTGAGCCAGTATACCGCAGAGAAGATGGCAGAAGGTGGAAGCAGTTATGAAGAGATACTTGCATATTTTTTTCCGGGGAGTACTCTGCAGCATGAATAAACCGTTCAAAACAGGGAAACACTATTGCTAATAGCAGACGCAGTGGAAGCTGTGCTGCTAAATAAACAATGGACGGTGAAAAAATATGAAAAGAAAAAGGACAGGCTTATGGCAGCAGAAGCAATATGTGATCGCGGCTGTGTTCGTTGTGATCGCAGCGGTCGGAATGACAGTTTCCTATAACAGCCAACAGGAGAAAGCTCGTTTGCAGATGGAACAGGAACTGGCAATGGAAGCCAAAGAGCAGAAAGCTGCACAGGAAAAAAGTACAGAGCAGGAGAAAACATATGAAGCTTCTTCTGTTATAAAACCGGAAAAAGCAGAAAACGCAGAAGTTGCGCAGGAGGAAATAGCGGAGCGGGAAACGGAAGAAACGGAGAACGAAGAGACGGTGCAGACCGCAGGAGAAGCGCAGGGACTGCATTTTGCTCCGGAGGAGGGGTTGCTCTGGCCGTTACAGGGAACCGTGATCATGGATTATAGTATGGATGCGACCACATATTTTGCAACCTTAGATCAGTATAAATATAATCCGGCGATCATCATTGCAGGTGATGTCAACAGCAAGGTGTATTCAGCAGCAAAAGGAAAAGTGAAAAGCATCGAAAATAATGAGGAGACCGGCTGTACGATGACGGTCGATCTGGGAGATGGTTATGAGGCAGTGTATGGACAGTTGAAAGAGCTGAATGCTGCAGTGGGAGATTATGTGGAAGCCGGTCATGTGATCGGATACGTAAATGAACCAACCAAATATTTTTCGGTGGAAGGAAGCAATCTGTATTTTGAATTGAAAAAGGATGGGGAACCGATCGATCCGATCGTCTTTTTTGAATAAGATTCGGGTGTCAAAAGGTCGGCATTTAAATTTATGCTGGCAGATTGCACAAAAGAAATATTACAAGTTTCATTGTGCAAACATTCCGATAAGCCTCTGAAAGCGTGAATCGTGTTCAGCAAAGGCTTCCACGATTCATGAGTCTTATCTCCATTGCGCAAGGAGAAACTTTCCATATTTCTTTTGTGCAATTTGCCAATAAAGGTTATGGAGCCGACCTTTTGACACCCAAATCGTAATAGGAATAGGAGCAGACGGGAACACTTCGGGATCTGGCCGCATATATTAAAGCAGAACAAAAGTAAAATCCGATGACAATCCGCAATCGAATTTTATTTACTTTTTTTACCGAGGAGAAGTACCGCCGTCGCAAATAGAAATATCAGAGTGAGACAGGATCGTTCGATTGCTTTCTATTATAAATTCCCAGCTTTCTGTATCTGGAAAGCCGGGCTACATAGCCGGAAACAGGATCGGCGGGAATGCTGAACATATCGGGTAAAGCGGCAGAAAAAAACAGTCTGGCAGAAAAAAACGACAGTTGACAAACAAACCGTGTTGTGCTAACATCAAAAACTGTGCGTTTCTGCACAAAAAAGAGCAGAAATGCCTGATTTTCATACAGGAACAATGTGTGTAGAGGCGCATTTTTTAGCGCCTCTATTTGTTTGTAATAATTGATTTGATGGAATAGTTTGAACAATTCAAACAAATTCGTTATGTAACAGGTTTATGACAGCAAAAATGAAAGGAAAAAGATGGAAACAATAAGATTTGACGAATTAGATTTATATCCACAGGTGCTCCGTGCGATCAAGGAAATGGGTTTTGAAGAAGCAACTCCGATCCAGAGCCAGGCGATCCCGGTTGTTATGTCCGGTGTGGATGTGATCGGACAGGCACAGACAGGAACCGGTAAGACAGCTTCTTTTGGTATTCCGGTGTTACATAAGGTAGACCCAAATAACAAAAAAACACAGGTAATTATTCTTTCACCAACCAGGGAGCTTGCGATCCAGGTGTCAGAAGAGATCCGTAAATTAAGTAAATACATGCATGGCGTGAAAATCCTTCCGGTTTATGGTGGACAGGATATCAATCGTCAGATCAAGGCATTAAAGGGCGGCGCACAGATTATTATCGGTACACCGGGACGCGTTATGGATCATCTTCGAAGAAAAACGATCCGCTGCGAAGCGGTGAATACGATCGTTCTTGATGAAGCAGATGAGATGTTAAATATGGGATTCCGCGAAGATATCGAGACTATTTTGGAATACATCCCGGAAGAAGACAGACAGACGGTTCTTTTTTCTGCAACCATGCCAAAACCGATCTTAGAGATCACAAAGAAATATCAGCATGATGCAGTGACGATCAAGGTAGTGAAAAAAGAGCTTACAGTACCAAGTATTGATCAGTATTATTACGATGTAAAACGTAAGGATAAGACAGAAGTTTTAACAAGACTGTTAGACTACTACAATCCAAAGCTTTCCCTTGTATTCTGTAATACAAAGAAAATGGTAGATGAGCTCTCAGAAGAATTAAAGAGCCGTGGTTATATGGCTGAGGGACTTCATGGTGATATGAAGCAGGCACAGCGTGACCGCGTCATGAAAGCATTCCGTACCGGCCGTGTTGAGATCCTGATCGCAACAGATGTGGCTGCCAGAGGAATCGACGTGGATGATGTGGAGGCTGTATTTAACTATGACATTCCGCAGGATGACGAGTATTATGTACACCGTATCGGACGTACCGGACGTGCAGGACGTACCGGACGCGCATTTACGTTTGTAAAAGGAAAAGAAGTTTACAAATTAAAAGACATCATGCGTTACTGCAAGACAAAGATCCTGGCGATGCCAATCCCGTCTTCTGATGATGTGGCACAGATTAAGGCAGAAAAGGTGATGCAGGGAATCGGTGAGATCATTGAAAATGAGAATTTAAAAGATATGATCGAGATCATCGAGCAGCAGGTAAACGATTCTGACTATACGGCAATGGACATCGCAGCTGCATTCTTAAAACAGGCATTAGGACAGGTGAATCTGGAAAATGACAGAGAGAATGGGGCAATTGACTGGGATAATACCGGTGCAGAAGAAGGAATGGTCCGTCTGTTCATTAATATCGGAAAGAAAGACCGCGTAAAACCGGGTGATATTTTGGGTGCAATTGCCGGAGAATCCGGAATGCCGGGAAAATTAGTCGGAGCGATCGATATGTATGATAAATATACCTTTGTTGAAGTTCCGAGGGAATATGGCAAAGAGGTATTAGAAGCCATGAAGAATGTTAAGATTAAGGGACGCGCGGTCAACATGGAACCGGCAAACCAGAAGTAAGAGAGAAAACGACGTGGGGAAAAGGTCTGTTATGCAAGTTGTGAGAGACAGCCCACAGAAAAAACAGATGCAGAATTTCATCGTGCAGGGCATTCCGATGTGCCTCGAAAGCAAGAATTGTGTCAGCAAGGGCTTCCACAATTCTTTGAGTCACATCTCCATTGCACGAGAGAGAATTCTGCATCTGTTTTTTCTGTGGGCTGTCTCTCCAAGGTTACAGGTAGACCTTTTTAGTAGCCGATTGAGAAGAGCGGAAAGAAAAGAGCAGGTACAGACAGAAGTGAATCCGTCTGTACCTGCTGTTGCTTAGCATCCGAAATTAAAGAATCTACAGATGATGTTGAATAACTCTGCACAGTTTGTTGTGAAACACATAGTTGTTGTCCTCCTTTCTTTTTGATCTACAGGTGATGAAAAAATTCGGTTTTCACAATTACCTGTTTTGTCGCGGCGATCATGGGGATGATTGCTTTGGTTCATGATAATAAAATGTATTTCCTGAAGACATGATGATTGTAACAATTCTGTAACATTCGAGCAATAGGAGAGAACTGGCAGAAATGTCAGAATATGTGAAACACACCTGCTGTTCTGCCGTGTGTGAAAGAGATCCAGGTGTGAACTTCATCAAATCTTAATGTTTTACCTCATTGGAAGTTCATAAAGAATCCGTTACAATAAAATCATGATCATGAAATACGAAGCGCTGGAAAAAATAAGAACAGCGACATTCGAATCCGGAGGAGAATGAAAATGTATAATATATTGGTGTGTGATGATGAGAAAGATATTGTATCAGCCTTGAAGATTTATCTGACAGCGGATGGATATCAGGTTTTTGAGGCATATAACGGCAGAGAGGCATTAGATATTTTAAAAGAGCAGGAGATTCATCTCGTGCTAATGGATATTATGATGCCGGTCATGGATGGAATTTCTGCGATGGTAAAAATCCGGGAAGTGAGCAATGTCCCGGTGATCCTGCTGACGGCAAAGAGTGAAGATACGGATAAAGTATTAGGACTTACTGTAGGCGCAGATGATTATGTAACAAAGCCGTTTAATACAGTGGAGCTTCAGGCGAGAGTAAAATCACAGCTCAGACGCTATATGCAGCTTGGCGGAGGCAGTGTGCGCCAGGATGTGATCGTGATCGGTGGAATTGAATTAAATGACCGGAAGAAGGAAGTTACATTAGATGGAGAGAAGGTATCTTTAACGCGGACGGAATATGATATTTTAAAACTTCTGATGGAACATCCGGGGCAGGTTTTTTCACCGAATCAGATTTACGAACAGGTCTGGAATGATAATCCGTTCCGGAATGAGAATACAGTGGCAGTCCACATCAGGCACTTAAGAGAAAAGGTGGAGTATAATCCGGCAGAACCAAGACATTTAAAGGTGGTCTGGGGACGTGGATATAAGATGGAGGCTTAAGAAGAGTGAAAAAGATGAAAAATTTCAGAGGATCCCTGGCAGCAAAGCTTATGGCGTGGTTTCTGATCACGGTTTCAGCGGTTGCATTACTGGCCGGAGTGGTTGGAGCCTATGCGATCCAGGAGTCCGGGATTTACACAGAAAGTATAGAAGAAGTCCGGGCACAGAAATTTGATGCGATCAGCAGAAGATATTCTGCGGTTGCTTTGCAAAATATCGGAAATGGGTATAATGAACAGTATTTTGCAGATAAAAATTTTCAATACGGAATTATAAAAGCAGCAGATTATGAAGCATTGAAGCAGCTGGACTTAAATAAAGACAGTACGTACGAGGAGAGAAACTTTAAACAGCAGGTAAAACTGGATGATCTGAGTCTGTTTCAGTGTAATCTGAATAACAGAACCGATATATATGTGGATACCTCTTTATTTGGATCTTACTATATATCAGGAAGTACCATCGATTATATGTGCAAGCAGATCAAGTCGTATGTTTATGATCTGGAAGGTGGACTTTTTTATTATGAAACAATGGATGGCGTATTTTATCCTGTCTGTCAGCTGGAGGTGGTAGTGGGAATCGACGATGCACAGGAAGCATATGAATTTGCATATGATGCGTTTAACAAAGCCTATCAGAATATGACAGACCAGCCGGGATTGGAAAGCGATAAGTGTACGCTGCAGCTGACGATAAATTTGGGTACTGAGATTTCGGAAATTGAACAGGAACTGATAACGGAGATTTTTAAACAGCCTTATATGCGGATGAATGAGCTGGATGGAACACCGTTTTATTTTACAGCGTGGAGTGCAGAGTTGCATTATCCAAAGGAAGCAGACACTCTGCAGGAAGAAACTGCGGAAGCTGACATGACGGTCGAGGAAAATGTAGATTTCCAGGGCACAGTCTCTACAACAGTCACATCACCTACAAGCGAAGAAAGTGAGCCGGTGGAGTGGGAAAAGGTAGAATTGACAGAAAAAAATCTGTCAGATGATGAGAGAAAGCTGATCACGGATAAGCTCAATTATGATGTCAGTCAGGGCGGCAGTCTTTATGTGCCAAAAGGAGATGATGAAGGCACCGATTATTATGTAGTGTCCTTTGTTCCGGATGAACTGGTAAGAAAAGAAGGTGTGAGCATCTGGGGAAATGACCTGTATGTACAGACAGATTATCTGCTTGGGATCGCAGAACAGATAAAATATAGCATTTATGTATGGATCGCAGTGAGTCTGCTGCTTATGGTGGGAAGTCTGGTTTTCCTATGCTGTGCGGCAGGATATGAAAAAGGCGAGGAGAAGGTGACGGCGACCATACTGGGAAAGATTCCGTTTGACTTGCTGATGGTTGGCTGGATTTTCCTGGAAGTAGTTCTTTACATTGTGATGAACGAGGTTTCCTATGCGATACGCGTTCAGGAGATGGCGGTATTCTATTTGGCTGGGGAAGTGTTCCTGTTAATCTGTGCCGGCTGGTGTGCGTTGGGTATTCTTTTAGAATTTGTAGTACGGGTGAAACTTGGCAGCTGGTGGAAAGGTACACTGATTTATAAGCTGTGCAGGGCGGTGTATCACAGCTTTCGGAAAATCGGAGAAAACAGGTCCATTCTGTGGAAATGGATCGTTCTCTTTTTTGCAGTAAATCTGGCCGAGGTTTTTATTTTTTTCATAGTTGATTCTGTGAGAATGAGCATGATCGCGATGGTGTGGTTTGCAGAAAAAGTATTGATTTTCGTGGGTGGAATGATACTTTTAACTCAGCTGGCAAGACTTTTGATTGGCAGCAGACATATTGCGGAAGGTGATATCCACTATAAGGTCGATACGGAAAAAATGCTTCCATCATTAAAGGAGCATGGAGAAAATCTGAACCAGATCAATGAGGCAGTGTCCAAAGCGGTGGATGAGAAGCTTCGGAGTGAACGCTTTAAAACAGAACTTATTACAAACGTTTCACATGACATTAAAACACCGCTCACATCGATCATTAATTATGTGGACCTTCTTGAAAAAGAAGAGATCGAAAATGAAAATGTGAAAGAATATCTTGCAGTTTTGGAGAGACAGTCAGCGCGGTTAAAAAAACTGATAGAGGATCTGATCGAGGCATCCAAGGCATCAAGCGGAAGCCTTCCTGTAAATCTGGAAAAACTGGAAGCCGGTGTCTTTCTGGTGCAGACTGTAGGCGAATTTGATGAAAAAATGCAAAAGAATCATCTGGACCTTCAGATTGTAAAACCGGAAGAACCGATTTATATCATGGCAGACGGCAGACATTTCTGGCGGGTGATCGATAATCTGATGAATAATATCTGCAAATATGCACAGCCGCAGACGAGAGTTTACATCAATCTGGAAGAAAAGGATGACCAGGTTTCCATCATATTCCGGAATACATCAAAATTCCCGTTAAATATTTCCAGTGAAGAACTGTTGGAACGTTTTGTAAGAGGGGACAGCTCCCGTAATACAGAAGGAAATGGCCTTGGACTTTCCATAGCTGGAAGCTTAATGGAGCTGATGCATGGAAAAATGAAACTTTATGTGGATGGAGATCTGTTTAAAGTGGTGCTGGAATTTGCGGCGGTAAAAGATGCTGCAATGAAAGGTAATCTGACAGAATAAAATAAATGGAGGAAACGGCAATATGAGTCAATCGAAACAGGAACTGACGCATGTAAAGCATGAGTTCGAACCTGTCTATGATGAATGTTCCAGGGTTTTGATCCTTGGAACACTTCCATCAGTAAAATCAAGGGAGCAGAACTTCTACTATGGACATCCCCAGAACCGCTTCTGGAAAGTGATCGCTGCACTTTATGGGGAACCGGTGCCACAAACAATTGCACAGAAAAAAGAATTGTTGTTGAAACACCAGATCGCGGTGTGGGATGTGATCGCAGAGTGTGACATCTATGGATCGAGTGACAGCTCTATAAAAAATGTGGTACCGGCAGATATTTCCCGCATTTTAGGGCAGGCACCGATCCGGCAGATCTATGCGAACGGGGCAAAAGCATATGAGCTGTACAATAAGTATTCGCTGGCAGCGACTGGAAGAGAGATCACGAAGCTTCCATCTACCAGTCCTGCAAATGCAGCTTTTGGAATGGAACGGCTGTTAGAGGCATGGCAGGTGATCCTGTAAGAGGAATCCAGACTGCCATGCCGGATATATCAATAGCTTCAACTATTTC
>CAKRLC010000107.1 GCA_934358955.1 uncultured Roseburia sp.
GAACCCACACGATATTGCTACCACAGGCACCTGAAGCCTGCGCGTCTGCCAATTCCGCCACTCCTGCGAACAAGCAATATTATATCCCGATATCGTTTGTTTGTCAAGCGCTATTTTAATATTTTTTGAAATTTTAGAATTATTGCTATTTTATGAAATATTATAACATTAGGCACAATTTTAACATAAAACATGGCTGTTTTGCGATTCTTTCCATGCCTGTATGCCAAGGCACACTGCTCCAAGAATTCCGGGATTCTCACCCAGCCCCGGTGCCACAATATAATCTTCGATATGTTCTAAAATCATACTGTGATGAATATAACCATTCAAAAGTTCTTTTGTCTTTTCACGTACCATAGGAAACAGCTGTTCCTGATGCATGACACCGCCCCAGAGAATGATTTTCTGTGGTGAATAGGTAAGGATATAATTCACGATTGCTTCTGCAATATAAAAGGCTTCCAGTTCCCAGACCTCTTTTTTCCCAGACAGCTCTTTTGCACTCTTTCCCCAGCGTTTTTCAATTGCCGGACCACTCGCAAGCCCTTCAAAGCAGCTTTTATGATAAGGGCATCCACCTTCAAAAGAGTCTTTCGGATGACGTGGCAATAACATATGCCCCGCTTCCGGATGTACTAGTCCATGCAGCAACTTTCCATTGCAATAAACGCCTGCCCCGATGCCGGTCCCAATCGTAATGTAAATGGCACAATCATAGCCCTTTGCTGCTCCATATACAACTTCGCCTAATACTGCCCCATTGACATCCGTATCAAATCCAATCGGCACATGCAATGCATCCTCAAAGCTTTTCACGATTGGATAATTTTTCCATGCCAGTTTTGGCGTTTCTGTAATATATCCATAAGTCCAAGAAGTCGGATCCGGATCGATCGGTCCAAAGCATCCGATCCCCAGTGCCTCTATTTTCCATTTTTTAAAATAATCGAACATCTCCGGAATCGTCATTTCCGGTGTTTTGGTTGGTATTGTCATGCGA
This sequence comes from uncultured Roseburia sp., assembly GCA_934358955.1. Classification (GTDB taxonomy): domain Bacteria; phylum Bacillota; class Clostridia; order Lachnospirales; family Lachnospiraceae; genus Roseburia. Next base: position 1,004 of record CAKRLC010000107.1, read on the forward strand.
TCGATAAGCTTTCCTGCTTCGTCCGCAACTGCACATACCATTTTCGTTCCGCCTGCTTCTATTCCACCAATCAGCATCTTATTTTCTCCTTTAGAATTCACAAATAAATTATATTTTTCTTAATTTCTATGTTACAATCTTTTCTAAGACATAAAACATTTGAATATGAAATGAGGTTACTTCTATGCAATTAAAAGAAATCGCAAAAATATATACCGGTTTTCCGGAAAAATTCGGTATTCCGCGTCAGAGCGGTCTCGTCGAAGGTCTGACCGGCACGATCATTTTCCATCCGGAATATCGCAATCCGGATGCTGTGCGCGGAATGAGTGATTTTTCCCATCTGTGGCTCATCTGGGGTTTTTCCAAAGCAAAAAAAGACAACTGGGCTGCAACCGTCGCTCCACCACGTCTTGGCGGACGTATCCGCATGGGTGTCTTCGCGACACGTTCTCCCTTTCGTCCAAATGCGCTTGGTCTCTCCTCTGTCCGGCTGGAATCTGTTGCCATCGATGAAAAGCTTGGGCCTGTGATCACCGTATCCGGCATAGATATGTTAAATGAGACTCCGATTTATGATATCAAACCTTATCTGCCGCATGTAGACAGCCATCCGGATGCCATTGGCGGCTTTGCCTCTGCAGTTGAAAAAAATCTGCTTGAAATCCGGTTTCCAGAGGAGCTTCTTGAAAAAATCGAAGACTGTGACAAAAAAACGGTCCTCGCTCTTCTTTCCGAAGATCCAAGGGACCGTTTTATCCACGATGAAAACCGTATTTGGGGTTTTACCTATCGCAATTATAATATCCGGTTTCAGGTACAGGACTCCGTTCTCATTGTACGCGAAGTTCAGCTTCTATAACCAATAATATACAGGGCATCATTCGTCTTTTTACGGATAATAAATTCCTGTATCAGACGATATTCCGGACGAAGCCGCAACTGCTTCTTAATAAATCCCGACTCATTGGAATATAAGATCATGACCGCATCCTCTGCCAGAACGCTTTTTGATTTTTCGAAAAATTCCCCGTAAAAAGAATCCATCTCCTCTTTGGTCTTTTTCCCGCGTGATGGCAGATTGCTTATGATCTCATCAAATTTATAATCATGTTTAAAATCCATGTAGTCTCTATGTATAAAATTGATGCGTTCCCCTGCCAGTGACGCATTTTCACGCGCCATCTCGATTGCTTCCCCAAAGATATCAATTCCATATTTTTCCCTGGCCGGAACACAGATATCGCGTTCGATCAGCATCGTACCTACTCCGCAGCACGGATCAAGGATCTGTGCATCTTCCTTCAGATATGGCTTGGCAAGGCGCACCAGCATCGCTGCATTCGCCGGATGGATTGACATTGCTACTGCATTCTTCCTGTAGGAAAATCTCTTCCAAGGAATCGTATATAATTTCAGAAATGGGACAAAACCGCCATCCTTTGTCTCGATCAGACGTATTTCCACTTCATAATCCTTTGTTGAATTCATCAGCTTCCAATCAGATGCCTTCTCAAGTGCAATTCCAAGCTTTTTGGTAAATTCAACCTTCGGCTCACTTGTTTTCAATTCCAGACGGAAATAATAAGGAGCTTCTCCACCATGACATTCTGTTAAAAATGCAAAAAGATCTGATTCCCATAATGCTCTTGCAGCTGCTTCTGCCTTTTCCGGCAGTTTTTCCCTGACATGGATCGGAAATAATAATTCCCGGTAAGTCCGTAGCTTTGCAAACGGCATAACCTCTCTGGAAAAAATCTTTACCCCTAGCGGATGAAGCTCTGCCCGTCTCTGGACCGATGCACCGATCTCACGCACTTCTGAGAGAGTCACCTCACGCTGCTCACGGTTTGTAGTAAGAAGCATCTCGTGCGGATTGGTAAATCCGGTAAACGGATGCTTTTTGATTCCTTCTTCTTTTAAAACAATCCTGCTCAATTCCCGTATCTCTTCATTGCGGTGTTTTTTTTCTTCCTCAGCCACCGGCTGCTGCTTCAATTCTTCCAGACGTTCTTTAAAATATTCAAGATATTCAGACGCGTCCAGCTTTCCAAGTGCTGCCAGATAAGAACTGCGTACGAATAATGTCTTTTCCTTCTGATATGCCGTCAGGAGGTCTTCATCTGCCTCCTGCAGCTTCAGGTCGCCGATCAGTAACGCGGCATTCTTTCTTGTCTTGGCATCCTCATCTTCCAAAAATCCCACAAGAACTTCCTGCAATCCTGGCTGTTGCAGCAGTTCTTCTTTCTTTTTGTCTTCTTTTATCTCACTGCGGATCGCACTTAACGTCTCTCTTACTGACTCTTTGTTTTTTAATTTTTCAAACTGTTCTTTCAAAATCATATTCCCTTTTTATTGTTCTATATCGTGATCTCATCACCCATCATTCTAATTTATTTCCTGCTTTTTTTCAATACCATAGGTATCAATATACGTCAGAAGGTCTTCCTTAAACTGTGACCATGCATCCGGGTTTTCCACATAGTATTTTGGGCAATTCTTACCTGTCACATCATAATGTCTTATCACCTGCTCAGTGGTCAGATCATAACGTCCCATCAGCCAGGCTGTAAGCTCTGTCAGTGACTCATATGTTGCATCCGTAAACTTTCCGCTATCATCCGGAATACAGCATTCGATAGAAATCGTATCATTGTTCCTGTCATTTGATGCATAGGAAATCTCATTACACGGAATGCACTGAATAATCTCTCCCTCGATTCCGATCACAAAATGACTGCTCGCATAGGTTTCCTTTGTCTGCGCAAGGCTTTCAAAGTAACTGCGGTTCTGCTCTGCAGAAGTTCCCGGATTTGCCGTATAATGGATCACAATGCCATTTACCGTATCAATAGCCAGCTGCGGTCTTGAATATTCATTCGGAGTCAGCAGTTCTACTGTAAAATCCGGTGATGCTTCAATATATTTTGTTTGTTCTACGGTCATTTGTGCCGGAGCACTCTGCCTGTTTTTTAACTTTTGCACCAGGGAAATTCCTCCTGCTATTACAAGCAGAAGCAGGACAAGTAAAAGGGCTCTTGCAAAAATCTGCTGCCGTCTTCTTCGCTTTGCACGCCGCCGTCTCTCTGCAAGTTTTTTCCTTTTCTGCTCCCTTTCCCATTTTTCTTCTCTTTCGATTCTCTCAGCCCTGTTTTCTGGCTGAAGTTTATTCTGCTTCATCTTTTTATCCTTATTTCATTTCTCGTATACCTTGTTATTCAACACTCTTTAGTGATTCGATCATATCTATTTTTTTCATCTTCCAATGCATTACAATATTGACAATAATTGAAAAGCCGATGGTAAGTAAAATACTAAAGATATAACTTTTTGTATAAATCTGCCGTCCAAACATCATGATATCAAGTTCTGCTGTCAGGATAACAAATCGATGCAGCCATATGCCGAAGAAAATGCCAAAAATCGTACCAAGCACCGTCAGCATAATGTTTTCCCTAAATACATACATTGATATTTCTCCATCATAAAAACCAAGTACTTTCAAAGTCGCTAATTCCCTCTGACGTTCACTGATATTGATGTTATTTAAGTTATACAGAACGATAAATGCCAGCAGGCCTGCCGACACGACAAGCACATAAGTAACAATATTCATACTTGTGATCATTGATTCTATGCGGTCTGATATTGTACGTGTAAAGGTGATTCCTGACACAGCACTGGTATCAAGATATTTTGCTGAAAAATCATTTTCATAAGAAATATCTTTTGCATCATTATTTACGACGAATATCTCATCATATGTAACATCTTTGTCAAATAATGACTGGTAGCATTTCGGTGTCATATAAACATAATGAAAATAATAATTTTCCGCAATGTGCATTACCTTAACCGGTTTATAATTCAGGCTTGAAACCTCAAGATAAATATCATCTCCCTCAGACAGATCCAGCAAGGTCGCCAGCTTTTCTGTAATGACCACGCCTTCATCATCTAATGTGTATTTTTTCCCGGATATGCGGTTCTGCAAAGAGACAAATTCATCTAACTGATCTGCATTGGATGGTACGAATAAATAGGTGCTCTGTTTCTTTTCTCCATCCGTACTGCTGCTCGCATCAATCGTAGATTCATGGCTAAACATAGCTGCTTTTACCTCAGGCTCCTTAAGAACACTGTCTAAAACCTCCTGCTTTTCTTCCTCTGTGTCCACATCGGCCAGCGTCATCTTTACCTGATAGGTATGAATGAAATTATATTGCCGATCACCGATCGTCATAATAGAGTCTTTTACACCAAATCCAACAAGCAGTAATCCCATACAGCCACCAATGCCCAGTATCGTCATAAACAGACGTTTCTTATACCGGAACAGATTTCGCACTGCTGCTTTATTAGAAAAATTAAGATGTTTCCATATAAATGTGACTCTTTCTAAAAAAACACGTTTTCCAATTTTTGGTGCAGCCGGTCTCATCAATTCCGCCGGTGCAGCAAGAAGTTCTTTATAACATGCTGCAAGCGTTGCGACGGTTGTACTGACAACCGCAGCAATCATTGCGATCAGCGAATATTTTAAATGGATCGGTGTCACAAAATCTGTCAATGTAGCATATGCGATTTTATAAGCATTCATAATGACTGCCGGAAAAATAATCTGCCCAATGAAAGTACCGACCGTACCGCCTAACATCGTAGCAAGAAATGCATACATAACATATTTTGCTGCTATACTCGATTTACTATATCCTAATGCTTTCAGCGTACCTATCTGAACACGTTCTTCTTCCACCATTCTTGTCATCGTTGTCAAACTGACAAGCGCTGCCACTAAGAAAAATATGACAGGAAAAACATTTCCAATATTCCCGATACGTTCCGAATCCTGGGCATATGCAACACATGTCGAGATATAATTACGGTCAAGTACATACCACTCCGGTACTTTGATGTCGGCCAGATCTGCTTTTGCCTGGACAATCTCTGCTTTCGCATCCTCAAGTTTTGGATGATTTTCTTCATATTCCGCATTGTATTCAGCCTGCCCGTCTATCAGCTTCTGCTCATTTTCTGCAATTTCATTCTTTGCATCTGCAAGTTTTTTCTCATTTTTATTTATTTTTGACTGTGCATCATTTAATTTTTTCTCGTTTTCTGCAATTTCGGTTTTTGCCGAAATAAGAGATGCTTCATTTTCTGCTATCGTATTTTGTGCAGAAGATAATTCCTGCTCTTTGGCTGATACCGTCTGTTTTGCTTCGGCTAACACTTGCTTTTGTGCATCAAGCTTCGCCTGATTTGAATTCAATGCTGACAGATTCTCTTCATATGCTGACACTCCTGCTGTGTAATCTGCCAACCCACTGTCATAGGTTGCTTTTAATGTTTTAAGCTCTGCCCACTTTGCATCTAACGCTGTTTTTCCTTGTGTATACGCTGCTTCATTTTGCAAAAGCAGTGCCTCATTTTGATCAAACTCTGCAATGCCAGCCTTCATCGCATCTCTTTGCGCGATCAGATTCTGCATCTGAAGGTTTAATGTCTGCCAGTCTTCGCTCCCCTCTGCAAGAAGGTCCATCTGTGCCCGAAGTGCCGCTATTTGTGTGTCAAGTGTTGCAACAAGCCCTCTGTATGTGTCAATCTGCCCACGATTTGCTTCAAGCTCCGTTCTTGCCTGTTTCAAAGCCTCACCAGACGCATCAAGTTCCGCCTGGCTGGCATTTAAGGCTTCTTCCATCTGTTTTATACCTGAATTTAATGTTTCTAATCCTGTTTTAGCATCGGCAAGCTGTGCTGCAGCAGCCTCCAGCTTTTGTCTTCCATTATTTAATTCCGTATCGTAGACTGCGATCGAAGCCTCACCATCTGAGATCTGCCATTTCGCCTGATTGATCTGATTTTTTCCGTCTTCCAGCTGCGTTTTTGCATCTGTCAGCTTCTGTTCACCATCCGCTACTTTTTCCTTCGCTGAGTCAAGTTCCTTTTTTCCGTCACTGACCTGCGTTTTTGCATCGGCAAGCTGTGCCTGGCCATCTGCAACTTCCTGCTTTGCATCTGCAAGCTGTTCCCATCCATCCTCTAATTCCTGTTTTGCATCAGCAAGTTTTTGTTCTCCATCCGTTACTTCAGATTCTGCATCCTCTATCGCATTCTGTGCTTCATGGACAACTTCGGCATAACGTATCTCACATTGCTTTCCTGCAATATCTTTTATTTTTTGTGTTACTTCATCAACAGCGTCTTCATAATCATCCCCATAGCAGTCCAATATGCTCGCACCATCAACGAGAACGTCAATTTCTGTATAGGCTGCGAGCGCAAAATTGTCTTCCGGAATAACCATAAATCCGGACATGGAACCATTTCCTATGGTACTGGAATCTCTTGTCAGATCAAGATAATACGAAGATTTTCCGAAACCTACGATCGTATACGTCTGCGTATTTACAATGTCTTCAATCTCTTTCTCATCTCCGGAACTGATCGTGATCCGGTCTCCAATTTTATACCCATAATTTCGTTCCAAAAGCCAATCTGCCAGACATTCTCCGGATTTTTGCGGCATCCGCCCCTCTGTGACTGTGATTTTATTAACATCCGTTGTTTCTGACATTAATTTGATCACATGCTGTTTTTCCTCTTTCTCCGTCAAAACATCATAGGTATATGCAGGTATCGCTGATTCCACACCATCAATTTCAGAAATCTCCGTAACATCATTTTCTGTTAATCCCAATGTAGACAATACCCTGATATCCATTAACTTACTCTCATCAAAAAAGAGATCTGCCGATTCCTGCATATCCGGCTCTGCCGCTTTCACCCCTGCAAAAAAAGCGGTTCCAAGCATAACGATCAGGCAAATCGATATAAATCGATTGTATGTTTTTTTTATGGACACAAAAAATTCTTTGGCCAGTGCTTTCTTTTTCATAGCAATCACCTACCATTCAATTTCTTCAACCGGTGTTGGTTCACTGTTTCGTGTAATCGTTCTTACCTGTCCATTTTTAAAGCGGATCACCTGATCTGCCATCGGCGCAATGGCCATATTATGTGTAATTACAATAACGGTCATCCCTTTTTGCCTGCATGTATCCTGAAGTAATTTTAAAATAGCCTTACCTGTCTGATAATCTAAAGCCCCAGTTGGTTCATCACATAAAAGAAGCTTCGGATTCTTTGCAAGCGCTCTTGCAATCGCTACACGCTGCTGTTCTCCTCCGGATAGCTGTGCAGGGAAATTCAACATTCTGTCTTTTAATCCAACCTCCGTTAAGACTTCTCTTGCATCCAACGGATCCTTGCATATCTGCAATGCAAGTTCAACATTCTCAAGCGCCGTCAGATTTTGCACGAGATTGTAAAACTGAAATACAAACCCTATGTCATCCCTTCTATATGATGTCAGCTGTCTGCTGTTAAACTGACTGATATCTACACCATCAACGATAACATGTCCGCTTGTAGCCTTATCCATTCCCCCAAGAATATTCAATACCGTTGTTTTTCCGGCACCACTCGGACCAACAATGACTACAAATTCTCCTTCATTGATTTCAAAATCTACGCCATCAACAGCATGTATTTCGACTTCCCCCATATGATAGGTTTTTCTTACATTCTGAAACTCTACTAATCTGCCCATCCGTCTACCCCTGTATACCCTAATTTAATCCTTTGTTTTATATATTTAATAATACCATCTTTTTTAAGTTTCGCTATTAAAAAACAAGAAGTTTCTCTGAAAAAAATATTAAATTTTCGAAGTCCCTACTACGATCCGGGTGTCAAAAGATCTGCTCCATAGCCTTTGTTGATAAATTGCACAAAAAAACGAAGTTGCCGCAGAAAGCATAACTCCCTGTGACAGCTTCGTCATTACTTTGTTATTTTGATTCGGGTGTCAAAAGATCTACATCATAACCTTTATTGTCAAATTGCACAAAAGAAATATGGAAAGTTTCTCTTTGTGCAATGGAGATAAGACT
>CAKRLC010000108.1 GCA_934358955.1 uncultured Roseburia sp.
AAAAAACGTTATCTGGAGCAGGAGGATTTATGGAAAAAGTACGTTATATGATCTCGGATGCGGCCAATCTGGTCAATGTGGAGTCACATGTCCTTCGTTACTGGGAAGATGAATTAGAACTTGCTATTCCGAGGAACGAGATGGGACATCGTTATTACACACAGGAAAATATTAAAGAGTTTCAAAAGATCAAGGAATTAAAGGAACAGGGATATCAGCTGAAGGCGATTAAGATGATCGTACATAATGGTGATCTGGAACAGAAGATACCGGAGCTTACAGCGGGGGCGGAGACAAAAACCGATCTGAAGCCGGAAGATATTAAAAAACAGCAGGTATATTTTAAAAACCCGGAAATGCTCACCCTTGCGGAAACAAAGCAGAACGTAATGGACAATACAGACCGGATGGCGCAGTTTACGGAGCTGATGACAGAAATTGTCGGAAAGGCAATGGCGGCAAATAATGAAGAACTGAGCAGGTCGATCAGCGAAGAGGTTGGAGAGCAGGTTTTAAAGGAGATGAATTATCTTATGCGGGAACGCGAAGAGATAGAAGAAGAACATTTTAAACAGTTGAATGAAGCGATCCGTGGAAATCTGAAGAAAAAGAAGGAACCACTTTTGAAAAAATGGACAAAGAAAAAGCCGTCACAAGCGTGACGGCTTTCTTTTGTGCTTTTGTAAGCTTCGAACGAATTATTCTTCGCTGATAGCTCCTGTAGGACAAACACCTGCACATGTTCCACAGCTAATGCAAGAAGCTGCATCGATAACGAACTGGCTGTCTCCCTGGCTGATAGCGCCTACTGGACATTCAGATTCGCATGTTCCACAGCTAACGCAAGAATCAGAAATTACGAATGCCATTGATATTCCCTCCTTATAATATAAATAAAATCATTGTCTGGTGCATAAATGCACATGCTACCCATTCGGATAGCTTTAACTCATTCTAATACAAAAAGGGTTGGTTTACAAGTAGATTGAAAAAAAATCATGTATTTTAATTAGCACAAAAATTAAAAGGTTGAAAAATGATATAACGTCTTGGAACGGAATGCTTCATCCGGATGAAGCACGATACTTGGAAAGTTTTCGTGGTTGATCGAATCCGGATAATGCTGTGTTTCCAGGCAGACGCTGGAACGTGCCGGATATGGAATGCCGGACTTGCCAGGAAGGCTCATGTCACCGCTTGCAACATAAAGCTGCAAACCAGGCTGGTCGGTAAAGCAGGTCATGCGGATACCGCTCTCCTTGGACTGGAGTACAGCTGCCTCACGCAGACCGGTTCCGTTGATGACAAAGTTATGGTCATAAGTGCCAAACTTGCGGAACTGCTCATATTCGGAATCATATAATTTTCCAATCGTATGCATGGTACGGAAATCAAAAGGAGTTCCATCGACCGGGATGAACTTTCCGGTTGGCGCCTGGGAGTCATCTAATTCTGTGATCTCATCCGCATCAATAAAAAGCTCATGGGATAAAATATCGCTGCTGCCTTCACCGTTTAAATTGAAATAGCCATGATTTGTCACATTGATCAATGTATCAGCGTCTGTGGATGCTTCATATAAAATAGACAATTCATTATCTTCAGACCAGCCGTAAGTGACGGTCAGAGTCAGATTGCCAGGATAGCCTTCTTCACCGTCAGCAGAGTTCATGGTAAGGACGAGCTTATCATCTTTTATCTGGGAATCCCAGATTTTGGAAGCATAGCCGATGATTCCACCGTGGAGATGATTGGTTCCATTATTAATGGCAAGCTGGTATTCTTTGCCATCTAATGTGAAGTGTCCGTCTTTGATGCGGTTTGCAACACGTCCAACGACAGCACCGAGGCTGGCGGAATCCTGCTTGTAGTAATCTGCGGTAGTGAAACCAAGGCAGACATCTGTAAAATTACCATTTCGGTCAGGCACGACGATCTTAGTGAGACGGCATCCAAAATCAAGAATCTCGACGTAGGCGCCGCTTGCATTTTCAAGATGGTACTGGTTAATGACGGAGCCGTCAGAAGCAGTGCCAAATTCAGATTTTATAATTTTCATAAACGTTCTCCTTCCCAAAGAAAGACTGTTTTATTATTTTTTGCGGAACGATTTTTTTTATGTAACAAAATTAACGGAAATTCTGCTATTGTTCGCATATAACAGCATTATGGCACATTTAGAAAAACATAGCAAGTATGTTGCCTAATTTTCGGAATTGTGAGATAATGGAACAGGAATTTCGGAGGAAAAAGATGGAGACAAAATTAGTAAAGATAGATCCTGTTCAAATAGATGAAGAAAAGATAAAAGAGGCTGCAGAGCTGATCCGCAGGGGCGAGCTTGTTGCATTTCCGACAGAGACGGTATACGGGTTAGGTGCTGATGCACTGCACCCGGAGGCGTCGAAGAAGATTTATGCAGCAAAGGGCAGACCGTCAGATAATCCGCTGATCGTTCATATCTGCAAATTTGAAGAATTAGAGTATATTGCAAAGACTGTTCCGGAGCAGGCAAGAAAGCTTGCTGATGCTTTTTGGCCGGGACCATTAACTATGATCGTATGGAAGAATGAAAAAGTGCCATATGAGACGACCGGAGGAATGGATACCGTTGCAGTCCGTATGCCGGTAGATCCGATCGCCTTGAAGCTGATCGAAGAGAGCGGCTGTCTGATCGCAGCACCGAGTGCGAATACATCCGGAAAGCCAAGCCCGACAGAAGCTGCACATGTAGCACTTGACTTAGATGGAAAGATCCCGATGATTTTAGACGGTGGTCCGGTAGGAATTGGTATCGAGTCTACGATCATTGATCTGACCGAGGAACACCCAATGATCTTAAGACCTGGCTATATCACACAGAAGATGTTAGAAGAAGTATTGGGAGAGGAAGTCAAGATCGATCCGGGAATTATCGCTGCAGATTCACTGACCAAACCAAAAGCACCGGGAATGAAGTACAAGCATTACGCACCAAAGGCAGACCTTGTGCTGGTAGACGGAAAAGCAGATCTTGTTGTGGCAAAGATCAATGAACTTGTACAGGAAAAACAGGCGCAGGGGCAGAAAGTCGGCGTGATCGCGACAGACGAGACAAAGGAGTTATATCAGGCGGACATCGTTGTAAGTATTGGGGCAAGGGATGACGAGGACGCTATCGCACAGCACCTTTATAAGCTTTTAAGAGAATTTGATGACTGGAATGTAGATGCTATTTATTCAGAGAGCTTTGCAACACCGAGAATCGGACAGGCTATCATGAACCGTCTTTTAAAGGCTGCGGGACATCAGGTTCTTCAGGTGTAGATCCCGGAGGGGATTAAGAAAGGCATGATTTATATATGAGGCAATACAACAGAATTATATTTGTAGCAGAGAGCGGCACCTGTCGTGCCCCAATGGCTGCGGGAATTTTGAATGAATATACATTAAAACATCCGGTGACAATAGAATGCAGGGGACTTGTCGTACTGTTTCCGGAGCCGCTGAACCAGAAGGCGGAAGCCGTTATGATCAGTAATGGTATTAACTATGACAGTTTTACATCCAAACAGCTTACAGAAGAGGATTTTACAGATGATACACTGATCCTTACGATGGAGCATGGCCAGATGGAGAAGATATTAGAGAAGTACGAGGTTGCAGATCCACAGAATGTGCATGTATTGACAGAACTGGTCGGAGATGAGTTAGAGATACTTGACCCGTACGGAGGATCATTGCAGGCCTATGGCCTTTGCTATGAGACGATGAGAAAAACCATTATAAAGCTGGTAAAACTTTTAAACGAAGGAGAATAAAGAGATGGCAAAAGTAGTAGTTATGGATCATCCATTGATCCAGCACAAGATTGGAATTATGAGAAGAACAGACACCGGTTCGAAAGAGTTTCGTACTTTAGCAGGCGAAGTTGCAATGTTAGAGTGTTATGAAGCAACCAGAGACTTAAAACTCACAGATGTAGACATCGAAACACCAATCTGCAAGACAACCGTAAAGGAATTAAAAGGAAAGAAACTGGCAGTTGTGCCAATCTTACGTGCAGGACTTGGCATGGTAGATGGTATGCTGGCTATGATCCCGGCAGCAAAAGTAGGACATATCGGTCTGTACCGTGATCCTGAGACATTAGAGCCGGTTGAATATTATTGCAAGCTTCCGGATGACTGTGCAAACCGTGAAGTGTTTGTTGTTGACCCAATGCTCGCAACAGGAGGTTCTTCTGTAGCAGCAATCCAGATGTTAAAGGACAAGGGAGTCAGAAATATCCGTCTTATGTGTATCATTGCAGCACCGGAAGGTGTTAAGAAGATGCAGGAAGCACATCCGGATGTAGATATTTACATCGGTGCACTCGATGATCATCTGAATGAGCATGGATATATCGTGCCTGGTCTTGGAGATGCAGGTGACCGTATATTCGGAACAAAATAGAACGTTACCGGAACAGTAGTAAGAAAAATTTTGAGGAAGTTCTATATGAGTGATAAGCGCAAAGATTACATCAGCTGGGATGAATATTTTATGGGAGTAGCAATGCTTACAGGCATGCGCTCAAAGGATCCAAATACACAGGTGGGAGCCTGTATCGTCAGTGCAGACCACAAGATTCTTTCTATGGGGTACAATGGTCTTCCGACCGGATGCTCAGATGATGAGTTCCCATGGGGAAGGGAAGGAGATCCGTTAGAAAATAAGTATCTGTTCACGACACACAGTGAATTGAATGCAATCTTAAATTATCGCGGCGGAAGCCTGGAAGGCTCCACGATTTATGTATCACTGTTTCCATGCAATGAATGCGCGAAGGCGATCATTCAATCAGGAATCAAGAGGATCGTATACGACAGCGATAAGTATGACGGAACACCGTCTGTGATCGCATCAAAGAGGATGCTTCATGCAGCAGGTGTTGCATTGCAAAAATATGTTCATACCAACCGGGAGATTAAGATCGTTTTATAATAAGTTTTTTGGACAGACAGAAAGGAGATGGAACGATGAAAAACCAGAGAAAAGTATTCCAGTCCCTGACGCTTATTTTGCAATTCGGGCTGAATATGATCGTTCCAATCTTTTTTTGCACAATGCTTGGCGTGTGGATCGGGGAAAAATACGATATTCCTGTGATCACGATACCGCTTTTTATTGTGGGAGCATTGGCGGGCTTTACCAATATCTATAAAATGACCAAAAAGATTTATGGATTAGATAAGCAGGACAGGAAGAAAGAGAATGTTAAAAAGACTAAATGATGCATTACCGGAGCTTGTGCTAGGAATTATACTATATGGTGTTGTGATCGAGCTGGCAGGCGTGTGGTTTGTAACAGATAAATTACGATATTCGACCGGGCTTTTTATCGGCATTCTGCTGGCAGCAGGTATGGCGATCAATATGGCAGTTGTATTGCAGGATGCCGTGGACCTTTACGGCGGAGAGCATGCGCAGGGGAAGATCATTGCAAAGTCTATTTTAAGATATCTGATCGTTGTGATCGTATTCTTTGTAATGATGAAGTTTGAACTCGGAAACTTATTTTCCGCGTTCATAGGAGTGTTAGGGTTAAAAGTTGCTGCTTATATGCAGCCTTTAACACATAAATTAGTTTTAAAACTGCAGGGAAGAGGGGCTACACCTTCAGACAGCGGCGAAAATGAATAACGAGAAAAGGAGGTGAAACTGTGAGTAACGCAATCCTAATGGCGAGTGGAGCCGACAGTATTGACTTTATGATACATGGGATATTTTCGTATCAGTTATTTGGTCATACCGTATGGATCACCACTTCGCATGTATGCATACTTATTGTCATGCTGGTGCTTTTGATCTTTTCGATCATTGCAAACCGCAAGATGAAGCATGCAACGGAGGTACCGGATGGTTTTCAGAATGTACTTGAGCTGATCGTCGAGAAACTCGACGGAGTTGTCTACAGTACAATGGGAAAAGTAGCTGCTCCGAAGTTTGTGAATTATATCAGCACGATCTTCGTATTTATTTTAATGAGCAACATTTCGGGACTGTTTGGTCTCAGACCGCCAACAGCTGATTATGGCACAACATTGGCACTTGGTCTTATCACATTTTTCCTGATCCACATTACGCAGTTTAAGAATCAGTCGTTAAAAGAGATCTGGGTAGGTATGTGTTCACCATTACCGCCATGGCTGCCAATTTGGTTTCCAATTAACGTAATCAGTGAGATTGCGGTACCAATATCCCTGTCATTACGTTTGTTTGCAAACGTATTATCAGGAACAGTTATGATGGCACTGGTCTATGGTCTTTTAAGCAAGATCGCAATTATCTGGCCAGCGGCGCTTCATGTGTACTTTGATTTGTTCTCAGGAGCAATTCAGACGTATGTATTCTGTATGCTGACAATGACTTATATCGGTCAGAATTACGAACAGGAATAATAATTTATCAGGAGGCGGAGCGTCTCTTCATTAAGAGGCTTGGATTTTGCTTCGCAAAACAAGGAGGATTATATGAATATTACAGGACAGGATTTAATTTTAGCATGCTCAGCAATTGGTGCAGGTTTAGCAGTTATCGCAGGTATCGGACCTGGTATTGGACAGGGTATCGCAGCAGGACATGCAGCTGCAGCAGTAGGTAGAAATCCAGGAGCAAAAGGTGACATCATGTCTACCATGCTTTTAGGTCAGGCCGTAGCAGAGACAACCGGTCTTTATGGTTTGTTAATCGCTATGCTTTTACTTTTCGTAAAACCATTAGTATAAGAGGATTACGAAAGCAATAAATCGGAAAGGAGGCCAGACCTTGGAGGAAATGACAAGACTTTTTAATCTTGACTTTCAGCTTTTGCATGACACAGTGCTTTTAGCAATTGCAATATTCTTTCTGTTCATGGCAATGTCTTATCTGTTATTTAATCCGATCCGCAAGATGTTAAAAGACAGACAGGATAAGATCGCAGCAGACATTGACAACGCAGCGACAGACAAGAAAGATGCGGCAGCATTAAAGGCAGAGTATGAAGCAAAGTTAAAAAATATAGATAAAGAAGCAGAACAGATTCTGAGTGAGGCTCGTCAGAAAGCTTTGAAAAACGAAGCAAAGATCGTAGATGATGCTAAGACAGAGGCTGCTTCAATCATCCAGAGGGCAAATGAGGAAGCTGAGCTTTCCAAGAAACGCGCGATGGATGAAGTAAAACAGGAAATGATTTCCATCGCATCATTGATGGCTGCAAAAGTTGTGACTGCCAATATGAATGCTGAGATTCAGGATTCACTGGTAGAAGAGACTTTGAAAGAAATGGGTGAATCAACATGGCAAAGCTAGTATCAAAAACATACGGTGACGCATTGTTTGAAGTGGCCATGGAAAAGAACCAGCTGGATGAGTTCTTGGATGAAGTAAAAGCGGTGGAAACTGCGATTGATGAGAACAAAGAGCTTTTCAAGTTAATGAGTCATCCAAAAATCGTAAAAGAAGAAAAAATTAAAATTATTACAGACATTTTTACAGGAAAAGTTTCAGAAGAGCTTGTAGGTCTGCTTCGTATGATCGTGGACAAAGACCACTTCGAAGAAGTGGAAAGTGTATTCGATTATTTTATCGGTGCAGTAAAAGAGTATAAAAATATCGGTACTGCTTATGTGACATCTGCTATGGAATTATCCAAAGAGCAGCAGGCAGAAGTGGAAAAACGGTTACTTGAAACTACAAAATATGTGAAATTTGAAATGCATTATAATGTCGATTCCGCACTGATCGGCGGAATGGTGATCCGCATCGGAGACAGAGTCGTTGACAGCAGTGTCCGGACAAAGTTATATGATCTGACGCGCGAATTATCAAAAATACAATTGAAAGCAGGTGAATGCGCTCCATGAATTTAAAACCAGAAGAAATAAGTTCCGTTATTAAAGAACAGATCAAACGTTATGCAGCGCAGTTAGAAGTAGCTGACGTTGGTACCGTTATTCAGGTGGCTGATGGTATTGCACGTATTCACGGTCTTGATAATGCTATGCAGGGCGAACTTTTGGAATTCCCTGGCGAAGTATATGGAATGGTATTAAACCTTGAGGAAGATAACGTTGGTGCCGTATTACTCGGTGCCCAGAGAAATATCAGTGAAGGTGATACCGTAAAGACAACCGGTCGAGTTGTTGAAGTTCCAGTCGGGGATGCCATGTTAGGACGTGTTGTCAATGCATTAGGACAGCCAATTGACGGCAAGGGACCGATTGAGACAAGCAAGTATCGTCAGATCGAACGTGTCGCATCTGGTGTTATTTCCAGAAAATCAGTTGACACACCATTACAGACCGGTATTAAAGCGATCGATTCCATGGTTCCAATCGGACGTGGACAGCGTGAGCTGATCATCGGTGACAGACAGACCGGTAAGACCGCGATTGCGATCGATACGATCATTAATCAGAAGGGTCAGAATGTAAAATGTATTTACGTTGCGATCGGACAGAAAGCTTCTACCGTTGCATCCATCGTAAAAACATTAGAAGAGTTCGGTGCGATGTCTTACACCACAGTGGTTGCATCAACCGCAAGTGAGTTAGCACCGTTACAGTATATTGCACCATACGCAGGATGTGCGATCGGTGAGGAATGGATGGAAGCAGGACAGGATGTTCTTGTTGTGTATGATGACTTAAGTAAGCATGCAGCTGCATACCGTACACTCTCCTTACTTCTCAAGAGACCACCAGGACGTGAAGCTTACCCAGGTGATGTATTCTACTTACATTCCAGACTGTTAGAGCGTGCAGCTCGTCTTTCTGATAAATTAGGCGGAGGTTCCTTAACAGCACTTCCAATTATCGAGACACAGGCTGGTGACGTATCCGCATACATCCCGACCAACGTTATTTCCATCACAGATGGTCAGATCTATCTGGAAACAGAGATGTTCAACTCCGGTTTCAGACCAGCTATTAA
>CAKRLC010000109.1 GCA_934358955.1 uncultured Roseburia sp.
TGCTGAACACGCTTCACGCTTTCAGAGGCTTATCGGAATGTTTGCACAATGAAACTTGCAATATTTTTTTGTGCAATTTGTCATCATAAACTTAAATGCTGACCTTTTGACACCCGGATCCTATTACATAAAAAAGACTGCCGTGCATTAACGACAGTCCTCTTAAATGTTCTAGAAAATTCCCAAATTCAATACAGCTGCAATTACGATAAAGAAAACAACTAATACTTTCGTGATCTTCTCAAGCATACCTTCCATGGAACGTCCTTTGTTCTTGCCCCAGTAAGTATCTGCTGCTCCGGCGATTGCTCCAAGTCCCGCAGACTTGCCTTCCTGCATTAAAATAATAACTGTCAGTGCTACACTGATTATAATAAAAATAATGGTTAAAATCATCTTTAAAACTGCCAATTGCTCTTCCTCCTAACGGTTCTAAATTCACAACTCATCTGAGTATAACATATCCTGACCGCTATTTCAACTATTTTTTCACCCGAATTGCTTTCATCTGAACCATATGAATTACATTCCTGTGCAGCAAATCATCTCGTGTTTTACCGCTGACCGGACGATCACTCCGTAACCAAATCACTAATATTTTTCCGTTTTTTTCATTTTCTTTTTTCCGTTCTTACTTTATAATATAGTTAGTATGACCAATGGCTTATTCCCACACTTTCAGCTAACAGGAATACTGTCATTGTGAAAAACGGGGAGGATATATTTTCATGACACAAAAGACAATGAACCGTGCAGACACCTTATGGCTTTCTAATTTCTGTGAGGAGCTGTCCATGGCTCTTGCCTCGGACATTCCGGCTATCAAGGCACTTGATCTTCTCAGTGCGCACACCGACAATCAGGACTACCTCCGGATCTGTTCTTCATTAAAAGCATCCATGGGTTCAGGATGTTCTTTTTTTGGTGCTGTCTCGCAATGTGACTTTTTTCCAAAATATGCACTTACTATGATAGAAATAGGGGAACAGACAGAAAAAATCCCGGATATTCTCTCCATTCTTGCCCGCCATTACAAGGCAGAAGCAGCGTTTCAAAAAGACTGTAAAAATATTCTCACCTACTGTCTTCTTATGGTATGGATGACTCTGGCCGTTCTGCTTGCCCTGGTCTTAAAGGTATTCCCTCTTTTCTTCCGTCTGTCCTCTGACCTTGGAAAGGATATCACCGGCTTTGCAGCAATCATGAATCGTTTTTCCACTTTTTTAAACCGACACCTGATCGTATTCCTTCTTTTTGCAATCCTGTTTTCTGTCATCCCTCTTTTCCTGTTCCGTACGAAGTATTTTAGGAAATTATTTCAGAAAAATGATTACTGGCTGCACGTTGAAGCCGGCCGCTTTGCTCATTGCATGGCGCTCATCCTTGAAAGTGGACTTGATATCAATCGCGGTCTTTTATTTGCAGAATCAGCTGCAGAAAATCCAGCTATGTCGGCTAAGATCAAAAAATGCCGAGACTTAAACACTTCTGGCAAACCACTTTCCGAAGCTCTTCTGAGTGCCGGTATTTTCGATTCAGTATTTACACCCAAAATTATTATTGGATATCAGTCCGGACAACTTGCCACCGTCATGCATAGCCTTGCACTTGATATCGAAGAACAGCTAAGATTACGCACCTCACGTTTTCTTTCTTCCATTGAGCCGACCCTTGTACTCATACTATCCGTATTTACCGGTCTGCTCCTTTGCTCGTTCCTGATTCCATTATCCGGATTTATATTAAATATCTGACAAAGGATTTTTGCCATGGACAAACCATTCCGCTTACAAACACACAAAATCAATACTCTTTTCTCGGTAATCCTGTTTTTGCTTTTTATGATCGTCATGTTTCTTACGGTTGCGATCGGTGCTCTTGATTACCACCATACGGACAGCCTTACCGCGAAAAATCAGGAAAACCGCACTGCCGTTTCCTATCTGACACAAAAGATACATCAATGTGACTCTGATGGCAGTATTCTGCTTTCTTCAGTCGGCACATCCGACGCCCTTGGGCTCTTGGAATCACCATCCAGTTCGGATTCTACCGACTCTTTCACCTATTTCTATTGCTATCAGAATTCTTTATGGGAATGCCAGGCTGCTGCTAATGATGTGGTCCACCCAGGTGACGGTGCCCCATCTATCCCAATGCGTGCTCTTTCCATTGATCGGATCTCAGCCACTTTATATGCACTTTCCATCACAGATACCGATGGCAATACACAGACAGTCTATCTTTCGTTTCGCACAAGACAACAATAATTCGAGGTTTTTTTATGAGCAATCAAACACATTCAAAATCAGGGCTTTTTTATATCGAGCTGACAATCAGTCTTTTCTTTTTCTGTATTCTCGTCACGTTCTGTATGAAAATTTTTTCACGCTCCAACCAGCTTACATCCGAAGCAACACAGCTGCATCATGCAGTTACCATCTGTTCCTCTATTGCTCAGATTTACCAGAGTGCCGAGAACGTAGAGGATGTTTTCCAATCTGTATATCCGGATGCGATCCATTTGAACCAGACGATTCTAATCTATTTTAACCAGAATTTCGAACCCTGCACAAAGCAGGCTTCTGCTTATCGTGCGTATATCCTCGTAAAAAATTCTTCGCCATCCTCTGTTGACATCCAGTTCCTGTCAGTTGCTGATAATGAAGAAATCTATTCGCTGACTGCCAGTTCCTACGAACCGATTTCATTATATGACCTGGGAGGTGAAGTCCTTGAATAAGCAAAAAAAACTTCCGTTTTTTTCCGGTATGATTTCCCTCTTGATGGCAATCATGATCCTGTTCCTATTTTCTTTTGCTATCCGTTCTTTTTACCTGTCGAAAGAAGATGAACAAAAAAGTGCTCTCTATGCCTCAGAGGTTTCTTCCTATTATGAAGCAGATACCATTGCCCAGAATTACCTTTCCAACATTGATTTTCTGCTGGCAAGAACTTATTTACAGACATCCGGCGAAAACTCTTATTATTATAAAATACTCTATCTTTCCAGCCAGCTGCCGGAAATGGAAGGCATTTCTAATACAGGCATCTCGTCAGATGGGAACAATATCAAGATTTCCTTTCTTGCCACAGCAAAGGATAACACCACACTTTGTGTTACTTTAAAGGTTCTATACCCGGAACAGTCTGAAGATAATTTTTATAAAGTCTCACAGTGGCAGCTTCTGCCAGACACTTCTTCTCTGTAGATTCTCCCGGTCATTTTCCCATATTGTGCCAAATTTCCCAGCTCTTGATCTATACGCAGGAGCTGGTTATATTTTGCAGTCCTCTCGCCTCTGCACGGTGCCCCACATTTTATCTGCCCGGCATTGAACGCAACTGCAAGATCCGCAATAAATGTGCCTTCTGTTTCTCCGGAACGGTGGGAGATCACTGTCTGGTACCCCGCACATTTTGCCAGTTCGACAGCCTCCATTGCTTCTGTTACCGTTCCAATCTGATTTACTTTTATAAGGACTGCATTCGCTGTCTGCAGCTGAATTCCACAATTAATACGTTTTGAGTTTGTCACAAACAGATCATCTCCTACCAGCTGCAGCTTCTTTCCCAATCGTCCGGTCAGTTTCTGCCAGCCTTCCCAGTCGTCCTCTGCAAGTCCGTCTTCAATTGATACAAGTGGAAATTTTTCCGAAAGCTGTTCATACAATGCGATCATTTCTTCCGTGGTTCTTCGCTTTGCTTCTCCATCTTTTCCTGCTTCCCCTTTAAAAAGATACGTTTTTGTTTTCTCATCATACAATTCACTTGCAGCCGCATCCATTGCAAATACAATGTCTTTTCCTGCGTCGTAACCCGCTTTTTCCACAGCGCGCTGCAAATAATAGAATACTTCCTCTGCATTTTTTAAATCCGGTGCAAATCCACCTTCATCACCTACTGCAGTCTGCAGGCCATCTTCTTTTAAAATCTGTTTTAAATAATGATATACTTCTGCCCCAATCCGAAGTCCGTCCCTGTAATTTCCCGCACCAACCGGCATGATCATAAATTCCTGGAAATCTAATGTGTTTTTCGCATGAACCCCGCCATTGATGACGTTCATCATCGGCACCGGAAGTATATGTGCCCCGGCTCCGCCAAGATAACGGTACAGTGGAAGTGACATGGCTTTTGCAGCAGCCTTAGCGCACGCCATAGATACGCCTAAAATCGCATTTGCGCCCAGGTTCCCCTTATTGTCTGTTCCATCCAATTCTGTCATAATCCTGTCAATGCCTGCCTGATCAAGCACGTTGTGCCCAAGAAGAGCTTCTCTGATCCTGGTATTTACCCGTTCAACAACTTTTTCTACGCCAAGTCCAAAATATCTTTTTTCTCCATCTCTTGACTCGATTGCTTCAAATTTTCCGGTGCTCGCTCCGGAAGGAACGGATTCATACGCGGTTATTTTTTTCCCGGTCATTTTTTCCCGGACTTCTACTTCCACTTCTACTGTAGGATTTCCTCTTGAATCTAATATTTCCCGTGCCAAAATATCTGTAATCTCAATTTTATTCTCCATACTTTTCCCTGCTTTCCTGATGACCGGTCTTTCACAGTTTTCTCCAAAGTCTGCATGTTTTCAGTTCAAAACCGCATCATCATTTTTGCTTATAGTATGCTCTCCCTTTTCTCTTTTATCCGCGTAAAATAGCAATATTTTTTTTCATGGATGCAACGGCGCGGTCCACATCTTCTCTCGTCGTCTCCCCGCTTAATGTCAGCCGCACTGTTCCAGGCGCATAATCTTTTGGCACATTCATTGCTTTTATCACATAAGAGATTCTTTCCTCCCCTGTATTACACGCAGAACCTCCGGATGCACAGATCCCGTCCTCCTCCATTAAAATCAGCAGGGATGCCCCTTCAATTCCCTGAAAGCTAAAATTCACATTTCCAGGAAGGCGCATGGTTCTGTGCCCATTCAGGCGCACATGCTTTATCTCATGCAGGACTCGCTCGATCATATAATTGCGGAGCATCACTTCCCTTCGGATTTTTTCCCGCATCCGTTCCTGCGCGATCTGCGCTGCTTTTCCCATTCCAACAATTCCCGCTACGTTTTCGGTCCCGGCTCGTTTCCCCCGCTCCTGGCTGCCTCCATGAATAAATGAAGGGATATCCACCCCTTCTCTGATATACAAAAATCCCACTCCTTTTGGTCCGTGAAATTTGTGCGCACTGGCACTTAACAGATCGATCGGATCATGCTGGACAGATAATGGGATCTGTGCATATGCCTGCACCGCATCTGTATGAAACAGTATCCGCTTTTCACGCAAAAGCTTCCCTATCTGATAAATCGGTTCGATCGTTCCTACCTCATTATTTGCAAGCATTATTGTCACTAACGTCGTATCCGGTCGGAGTTCTTTGCTAAGAGCTTCCATCGAAACGAGTCCATCTTCGTTCACCGGAAGATAGGTCACCTCATAACCTAACCTTTCCAGATACTCACATGAATTTAAAATTGCATGATGTTCTATTTTTGTCGTAATAATATGTTTTCCTTTTTTTCTGCAGGCTGCCGCTGTATTTTTTACCGCCCAGTTATCTGACTCTGAACCACCCGATGTAAAATAGATTTCTGATGGTTTTGCATGCAGTGTTCCCGCAATGATCTCCCTTGCCTCCTCAATGGCATGTTTTGCTTCTGCTCCAAGCTTATATCCTGTCGAAGCATTTCCGTAATTCTCTTTCAGATATGGTTCCATGGCCGCTTTCACTTCTTCTGATATTTGTGTTGTGGCCGCATTGTCCAGATAAACCTGTTTATTCATTTTCTCCCCACTTTTCACATATATTAACAACAAACCGGATCTTTTTCTGGAGGCATCTTTGCACTTTTTAACATCCACCCAAAAAGCTTTTTTTACCGGTACCTTTCTTTTAACAGCTGCCGGCGTACTCTCCCGCATCATCGGCTTCTTCTATAGGATATTCTTATCACGCACATTTGGTGCAGAGGGTCTTGGAATTTACCAGCTCATTTTCCCGGTCATGGCTCTTTGCTTTTCCCTTACCTCTGCAGGGATCCAGACTTCTATTTCCAGATTTGTTTCTGGTGCTGCCGCCAGAGAAAATATACCGCTTGCCAGACTATATCTTCGGATCGGGCTTACTTTCTCTGTTATACTGTCTGTTTTGACAGGACTGTTTATGTGGTATCAATCTTCTTTTTTAGCAGATCGCATCCTCATGGAGCCTCGCTGTGCACCGCTGCTTAAGCTTCTTGCTTTCTGTTACCTTCCATGCAGCATCCATTCCTGTATTAACGGTTATTATTACGGCTTAAAAAAAGCAGGCGTTCCCGCACTTTCGCAGCTGATAGAACAGTTAGCAAAAGTCGGAAGCGTCTGCCTTATATATCAGGTCGCCTCAGAAAAGCAGATCCCTGTTACCATTACGCTTGCCATCTGGGGCATGCTTTTTAGTGAACTTGCAGGTATGCTTGTCTCATTCAGTTTTCTTGGTTTCGGGTCATGTGCAAAAGGCTGGAAAAAACCTGCCATATCCCTGTTTCGGATGGCCTGTCCCCTGACAGCAAGCCGGATTATCTTAAATCTGTTTTCCAGTATTGAAAATCTGCTGATTCCGGAACGCTTACGCCTGTTTGGTTATACCTCCAAAGAAGCCTTAAGCATCTATGGCATTCTGACCGGTATGGCATTTGCGATCATTCTGTTTCCTACAGTACTCACAAACTCTGCTTCTGTCCTCCTTCTTCCTTCCGTATCAGAAGCACAGGCAAAAAAAGATATTTCCCTGTTAAAACGTACGATCCGTCTCACGGTCGAAGCATGTCTTTTTTTAGGTTTTTTATGTACGGCCGGTCTGCTGCTTTTCGGAAACTTCATCGGTTGCTTTTTGTTTCAAAATGCGCTTGCCGGACGATTTCTTGTAACCTTAAGCTGGATCTGTCCGTTTCTATATCTGAGTGCTGCTTTAAACAGTGTTTTTCACGGACTAGGGAAACCCTCACTCGTACTTTTTCTAAATCTGTCGGGCTGCCTGATCCGGATTGCTTTTATTTATTTTCTCGTGCCCGTTACTGGTATCCGCGGATATCTGTCCGGACTGCTGATCAGCCATATCTGTCTGTGCGTATCAGCGATTTTTATACTTACGCGGAAAGATTTTCTATATAGAGCATAGCTGATAGAAGCTTTACAGCACTTCTTTTCCACGTTTGATGATCTGTCTGATATTTAACTCTTTATCCAGGATCACACAATCTGCATATTTGCCTTCCTCTATGCTTCCATAACGCTCCCAGATACCTGCTGCCTTTGCAGGATTCTCTGTTACACAACGTACAACGGATTCTAAAGGAAGTCCTGCCTCTTTTACAGCATACCGCATGCAGTTAAGCAGGTTTGTTGCAGAGCCTGCAATTGCACCATCCACAGTCAGAGTTGCCAGATTGCCATGTACCTGTACTTCCTGACCACCCAGGGAATAGATCCCATCCGGCATACCGGTTGCCATCATGCTGTCGCTGATCATGATAATACGTTCTTTTCCAAACATCTTAAAGCTTGTACGGATCGTTGATGGGTGCAGATGCACACCATCACAGATCATCTCTACCATAACCTCTTCATTGTCACAGGCTGCACCGATCACTCCCGGTGCCCGATGTGTAAATGGCGGCATTGCGTTGTACAGATGTGTCACCTGTCTTGCACCATGTAAGAAAGCTTCCTTTGCAGTATCATAATCTGCTGTTGTATGTGCAACAGAGACGCGTACTTCCCCTTTCACCTCATCAATAAATTCCATTGCGCCCGGCTCTTCCGGTGCTACAACGCAGACATGATACAGTCCATCTGCCTCTTTCTGTAATCTGCGGAACATTTCAGCATCCGGTTTATGTACATATAATGGATTCTGTGCCCCTTTTTTCTCCATGGAAATGAAAGGTCCTTCCATATAAATTCCTACCAGCTCTGCCTCTTTTGTAAGAAGGTTTTCATCCGCTGCCTGCTCCTCATGGAACTGTTTTGCAGCCCGGCTGATTTTTAATAATTCTTCCTCAGAAAGTGTCATGGTTGCCGGATGGATCGAGGTCACACCATTTTTCAGCTCATACTCAGCCATATGGCGCATGGCTTCCACCGTACCATCACAGAAATCGACGCCTGCACATCCATGAAAGTGAATATCGATCAGTCCCGGAATCACATAGCATCCTTCTGCATTCAGCTCGGCATTGCCTTCTGCCTCAGCTGCAAAATATCCATCTGCAATTGACAGATCCTCTTTTTCGAATCCTCCGTTACGAAATACCAGTCCATTTGTAATTTTCATTCCATTTTCCCCCTGTTTTGTTTTATTTGTATCAAATAAATCCTTTAAATTCAGAAAAGACCTGAACAAACTGCTCAGGTCTTCTTGGCTGCTTATTAAATTATACACGGGATAAGTATTCACCTGTACGTGTATCAATCTTGATCACATCATCCTGCTCTACGAATAAAGGAACATATACAGTTGCACCTGTCTCTACAACAGCTGGTTTTGTAGCACCTGTAGCTGTATCTCCCTTGAAACCTGGCTCTGTATCTGTGATCTGTAATTCAACGAAAAGAGGTGGCTCTACAGCAAATACGCTTCCGTTGTGAGAACACATCTTAACCATCTCGTTCTCTTTTACGAACTTCAGGGAATCACCAATTGCTTCTGCAGAAAGAGCAATCTGGTCATATGTCTCAACGTCCATGAAGTAGTATAAATCGCCATCAGCATATAAATACTGATAATCTTTTCTCTCGATACGTGCCTGTGGGCATTTCTCTGTAGGACGGAATGT
>CAKRLC010000110.1 GCA_934358955.1 uncultured Roseburia sp.
AGGAAAGGAAGTAGGATATGCTGGGAACAATTGATACAACAGAAACTGTGGATGTGCTTGCGGAAGCGCAGGCAGGAATTCAGGAGGTTGCGGAAAATCCGGGGATCATCCGGACATATTTTGAAAATCTCGTGCCGGATCTGCTTAATTTTGCATTGCAGGTTGTAGTTGCGATTATTGTGTATGGGATTTCTGTCAAAGTGATCTCGATGATCGTAAAGCTTGCCCGTAAAACGCTGGAACACAGAAACGCAGATGTGGGTGTGATACAGTTTTTATGCTCAGTTATAAAATATGGCTTATATTTTATATTATTTATGGTGATCCTGAATTTATTCGGGGTTGCGACAACGTCAGCAGTAGCTGTGTTAGGTTCCTGTGGTGTGGCAGTGGGTCTGGCATTGCAGGGAAGTTTATCTAATTTTGCGGGCGGAGTGCTTATTTTATTGTTAAAACCGTTTGTAGTTGGGGATTATATTATAGAAGGCTCAAATGAGGGAACCGTTTATGAAATCTCTATTTTTTATACAAAATTAAAAACAGCGGATAATAAAGTTATCGTGATCCCAAATGGAAATTTATCGAACAGCAGTCTGACCAATATGTCCCATATGGACCGGAGAAGAGTGGATGTGGTGATCGGAATTGCTTATGAAGCGGACATCCGCACTGCAAAAGAAGTGTTGTATGAGGTTGCAGACAAAGACCCGGCAAGAATCAAAGAGGAAGAGCCGCTTGTCATTGTAGATAATCTTGGGGCATCGTCCGTAGATATCGGGGTGAGGATCTGGGTGCCGACAGAGCTGTATTGGGAAGCAAAGTGGCGTCTGATGGAAAATATGAAATATGCGCTGGATGAGCACGGAATCTCTATCCCATATCCGCAGCTGGATGTCAAGATCAAGGAATCTTAAGTTGCACAGATGAAAGTTATGAGGTATGATGGTAGGAGTGCACAGTCTGGGCATAGACGGTGCGTAAGAGGGTAAAACAGAAAAAAGGACAGGGAGAGAATAGAATGCAGTTACAGGATTTAAAAGCATATGAGATCTTAGAGAAGAGACCGTTAAAGGATCTGAACTCAGAGGGGATCATTTTGCGTCATAAAAAGAGTGGAGCAAGGATTGCAGTGATCTCCAATGAGGATGACAATAAAGTCTTTTATATCGGATTCCGGACCCCGCCGGAAGATTCGACCGGAGTGGCACATATTATCGAGCATACCGTGCTTTGTGGATCGGAAAAGTATCCGGTGAAGGATCCGTTTGTTGAACTGGTGAAGGGATCTCTGAATACATTTTTAAATGCGATGACTTATCCGGAAAAGACGATTTATCCGATCGCAAGCTGCAATGCAAGAGATTTCCAGAATCTGATGAGCGTCTATATGGATGCAGTATTCCATCCGAATATTTATAAATATAAAGAGATTTTCAGGCAGGAAGGCTGGCATTATGAGTTAGAGGACAAGGATGCCCCGGTTACAATCAATGGTGTTGTATACAATGAGATGAAGGGTGCTTTCTCTTCTCCGGACGATGTTTTAAGCAGACAGATTTTAAATTCATTGTTTCCGGACACAACGTATGCGAATGTTTCAGGCGGGGATCCGGTCCATATTCCGGAGCTTTCTTATGAAGATTATCTTGATTTCCACCGCAGATATTATCATCCATGCAATTCTTATATTTATCTCTACGGAGATATGGATGTCGCAGAAAAATTAGACTGGATGGACCGGGAATATCTCGGAAAGTATGAGCAGATCGAGCTGGATTCTACGATCGCGATGCAAAAACCATTTGAAAAGCCGATCGAGATCCGGCGCAAATATCCGATCGCATCGACGGATTCAGAGCAGGATCACACATATTTGTCTTACAATACAGTTGTTGGAACTGCGCTGGATGAGAAGCTATATGTTGCATTTGATATTTTGGACTATGCATTAGTCAGTGCACCGGGAGCCCCGTTAAAACAGGCATTGATCGATGCAGGGATCGGATCAGAGATCACGGGAGGATATGACAGCGGAACCCTGCAGCCAACCTTTTCCATCATCGCGAAGAACACGAACGCACAAGAGAGAGATCATTTCCTGGCAGTGATCCGGGAAACATTAGAAAAGCTTGTGGCAGAAGGATTAAATAAAAAAGCATTGCTTGCAGGAATCAACAGTGCTGAATTCCGTTTCCGCGAGGCTGATTTTGGACAATTCCCGAAGGGACTGCTTTATGGAATTCAGTGCCTTGACAGCTGGTTGTATGATGATATGCGTCCATTTTTACATCTGGAAGCAACAGATACCTATCGCTTCTTAAAAGAGCAGGTAGAGACCGATTATTTTGAACAACTGATCCAGAAGTATCTTCTGGATAACACGCATGCCTCTGTCGTGATCATCGAGCCGGAGAAAGGGCTGAATGCGAAAACAGAACAGGAGCTGGAAGAAAAACTTGCTGCATATAAAGCGGGACTTTCCGATGCAGAGGTAGAACAGCTGATTGAAGAAACCAGACATCTGAAAGAATATCAGGAAACACCGTCAGACAGGGAAGCACTTGAGACGATCCCGATGCTTTCCAGAGAAGATATGACAAAAGAAGCCGCGCCGCTTTATAACGAAGAGCGGATGGTTGGCAATGTTCCGCTTATTTTCCATGATATTTTTTCAAATGGGATCATTTATCTGTCCATGCTGTTTGATGTAAAGCATATCCCGGCAGAGGATATTCCATATCTTGGCATTTTAAAAGGTGTACTTGGATATATGGATACCGAAAGCTATTCCTACGCAGATTTCTCCAATGAAGTGAATATCCATACAGGTGGAATCGGCTGTTCGATCGGTGTCTATCCGGGCGTGAAGAATGCAGAGGATTTTGAAGTGAAATACGAAGTGCACACAAAGGCACTTTACGGAAAGCTTCCGGATGCGATCCATCTGATCGATGAGATGTTGTTTGCATCCAAGTTAGAGGACGAAAAACGGCTCTATGAGATCATTGCAGAGCAGAGATCCAAATTACAGGTGAGCATCAGTGCGGCAGGCCATTCTGTAGCAGCCGTCCGTGCGATGACTTATTTCTCAAAGGCAGCAGCCTATAAAGATACGATCACTTATTACAGACTGTTGTGTGACTTAGAAGCAGGCTTTGCAGACAAAAAAGAGATGCTCATAGCCAAATTAAAACAGCTGGCAGAACAGATTTTTGCATCCGGCAATGTGATGCTCAGCGTGACCTGTGACCGCGAAGGGCTTGCCGTGACAGAAAAAGAGATTGGTGGACTGCTTACACATCTGCATGAAACATGTACCGGAAAAACACCTGCAAAGATTTGTCCGGTAAAGAAGAATGAAGGCTTTATGGATGCTTCCCAAGTACAGTATGTGGCAAGAGCCGGCAATTTCCGCGCACACGGCTATGATTATCATGGAGCATTGCGGATTTTAAAGGTCATTATGGAATATGATTATCTCTGGATCAATGTCCGCGTAAAAGGCGGGGCATACGGTTGTATGAACGGCTGCCGTAAGAACGGGGACGTATATTTTGTCTCTTACCGTGATCCGAATCTGGAAAAGACAAATGAGATTTATGATAAGATCCCGGAATACATCGGTCAGTTTGATGCGGATGAGAGGGATATGACCAAATATATCATCGGAACGATCAGCGATATGGATACACCGATGAATCCGAGCACCAAGGGAGACCGTTCCATGGCAGCTTACCTGCAGGATATAACGTATGAAGAGCTTCAGCAGGAACGTGATCAGGTGATCGGTGCGCAGGCGGAGGATATCCGGAACTTGAAAGACCTGATCGCATCTGTCCTTGATGAGAACAATCTCTGTGTCATCGGAAATGAAGGAGTATTACAGGAACAGAAGGAAATGTTCTTTGAATTAAAGCATTTAAACGCATAAGAGGAAAAAAGAGTATGAATGAAAATTTTAAATCCGGTTTTGTAACAATCATCGGACGCCCGAACGTTGGAAAATCAACGTTAATGAACCACCTGATCGGACAGAAGATTGCGATCACATCCAAAAAACCACAGACGACAAGAAACCGTATCCAGACAGTTTATACGGATATGGAGCGCGGTCAGATCGTATTCCTTGACACACCGGGAATCCACAAAGCAAAGAATAAGCTTGGGGAATATATGGTAAATGTGGCTGAGCACACACTGAATGAGGTAGATGTGATCCTCTGGCTTGTAGAGCCATCCAATTTTATCGGGGCTGGAGAGCAGCACATTGTAGAGGAACTGAAAAAAGTAAAGACACCGGTGATCTTAATTATCAATAAAATTGATATGGCTGACCGTGAAAAAGTGGCAGAATACATTGACACGTACCGCAAGGTATATGATTTTGCAGAGATCATCCCGGCTTCTGCGCTGCGTGCGAAGAACCTGGATACAGTGATCGATATGATCTTTAAATATCTTCCATACGGGCCACAGTTTTATGATGAAGATACGATCACAGACCAGCCGGAACGTGCGATCGTGGCAGAGATCATCCGTGAAAAGGCATTGCATGCGTTAGACGAAGAGATCCCACACGGAATCGCAGTGTATATTGACCAGATGAAAACACGCCGCGGACAGAATATCGTGGATATTGACGCAACGATCGTCTGCGAGCGCGATTCCCATAAAGGAATTATCATTGGCAAGGGCGGGGCGATGTTAAAGAAGATCGGAAGCAATGCCAGATATGAGATCGAGCATCTCTTAGAGCAGAAGGTAAATTTAAAGCTCTGGGTCAAAGTGAAAAAAGACTGGCGTGACAGTGATTTCCTGATCAAAAACTTTGGCTATAACAAAGATGAGATTTAAGAAAAGCTGGAAATGTTTGTCTGTATAAATGTTTTTTTCATGCAAATCCTACTTACATAAACAGGCGCAAATGTGCAGCCGAAGATGTGGAGGATGAGCAATGGAGAAAACCTGGGATACCTTCTGGAAAACAGGAAAAGTGGACGATTATCTGAATTTATGCAGAAATACAATAGACAGCACAGAGAGTAAGGAACGGAATACGAAACAGAATGGGACAGAATCTTGTAGTGACCGCGATGGTCTTAAATGTGATGCCGATCGGTGAATATGACAAGAGAATAATGCTGCTGACAAGTGAGCGCGGGAAGATCACTGCATTTGCAAGGGGAGCGCGAAGACCGAACAGCCAGCTTCTTGCAGCAACGAATCCATTTGTGTTCGGGGAGTTTGAATTATTCGAGGGACGGTCTTCTTACACCGTGTCTAAGGTGACGGTAAAGAATTATTTCAGAGAGCTTTCAGAAGATTTTGAAGCAGCTTATTATGGATTTTATTTCCTGGAATTTGCAGATTATTATTGTCAGGAAAACAGTGATGAAAAAGAGATGTTAAAGCTTTTATACCAGTCATTGCGGGCGCTGGAAAGCCCGTCGTTTGATCACCGGCTGGTGCGTGTGGTTTTTGAACTGAAGGCGATCGCGATCAACGGGGAAGCACCGAATGTTTTTTCGTGCGCAGGCTGTGGGACAAAAGAGGAGCTTTTGTATTTTTCTGCCAGGAGGGCATGTGTGCTTTGCAAAGCATGCATACACAGGCAGGAAATACATGGCGGGACAGAACTTTACCGCAGGCAGGAGGAGTCGACCATTTATACGATGCAGTACATTATCGCATCACCGGTCACGAAGCTGTATACATTTTCCGTATCGCAGAAGGTGTTAGGGGAGTTGATACAAAATCTCAATGAGTACCGGAAATTCTACATAGAACATACATTTAAATCATTAAAAATACTGGAAGAAATGACTTCATGCAAGATTTGAGTTGAAATCAAATCCTAAAAATTGTATAATATCAAAGATTTCACATCCACGGGCAATGGATGCCTGCGGAAGGAAACAGAATGGAGTTTGGTAGCATGAAGAGATTAAGATGTATGAGCCTGTCATTGCTCCTGTGTGCCGGAATGTTTGCCGGGTGCGGCAAGGAAGCGGACGCAGATACGAATACGGTGTGCGTTGCGAAAAACGGAACGGTGACATCGATCGACGTAGAGAGCCTGGATCAGGATTATTATGACGGAGAAGAGCTGGAAGCTTTTGTCGATGCGGCAATTGAAGAATATAATGCTGCAAATGAAAAGAATGCGGTTGAATTAAAAGACCTGACTGTAGGCGATGGTTTGGCAAAGCTAAAGCTGAAATACAAATCAACCGAGGACTATACTGCATTTAACGGAATTCCGCTGTTTCAGGGCAAAGTCGTTACAGCACAGGCAGCCGGATATGATTTTGATACGGATTTTGCTGGTATTGCAAAGGACGGCAGCGTCACAGGTGTGACAAAGGACGAGATCCTTGCGCAGGAAGATCTGAAGGTTGTCATTATAAAGGCGAATACGGATGTGAAGATCGACGGCAGGATTTTATATGTCTCCTGTGATAATGTAACCGTTACAGGAAAGGATTCTGTTTCCATTAAAGAAGGAACCGGGATTGAAAAGACATGGACAACACAGGCAGAGGAAGTGCCTTCCACTGAGGAGGTCACCGCGACAGAGGGCATGGAAGATGCAGAAGATGTAGTCGAAGGTGAGATCGTTATCGATCCGGAATATGCAGTGACAGAGGATACTGTAACGAACCTGACCGGGGATGTTACCGATATTTATACTTATATTATTTATAAATAAAAAGTGAAAATAACAGAATGTGAGGAATGGAATTATGGAAAAAACGATGGACAAAATCGTAGCACTGGCTAAGTCAAGAGGATTTGTATATCCGGGTTCCGAGATTTATGGCGGACTTGCGAATACATGGGACTACGGAAATCTTGGCGTAGAGCTGAAAAATAACGTAAAGAGAGCATGGTGGCAGAAGTTCATTCAGGAAAATCCATACAACGTTGGTGTGGACTGTGCAATCCTGATGAATCCACAGACCTGGATCGCATCCGGACATCTTGGCGGATTCTCTGATCCATTAATGGACTGTAAAGAGTGCCACGAGCGTTTCCGTGCAGACAAGATCATTGAAGATTTTGCAGCAGAGAAGAAGATTGAATTAAAAGGTTCCGTAGATGGATGGACACAGGAAGAGATGAGAAACTTCATCGAAGAAAACCAGATTCCATGTCCAACTTGTGGAAAACATAATTTTACAGATATCCGTCAGTTTAACTTAATGTTCAAAACATTCCAGGGTGTTACTGAGGATGCTAAGAATACCGTATATTTAAGACCTGAGACAGCACAGGGTATTTTCGTAAACTTCAAGAACGTACAGAGAACTTCCAGAAAGAAGATCCCATTTGGAATCGGACAGATCGGTAAATCTTTCCGTAACGAGATCACACCGGGTAACTTCACATTCCGTACCCGTGAGTTCGAGCAGATGGAGTTAGAGTTCTTCTGTGAGCCAGGTACAGACCTTGAGTGGTTCCAGTACTGGAGAGGCTTCTGCCGTGACTGGCTGTTAGCTCTTGGTATCAAAGAAGATGAGATGCGTCTCCGTGACCATGATCCGGAAGAGCTTTCTTTCTACAGCAAGGGAACAACCGATATCGAGTTCTTATTCCCATTCGGATGGGGCGAGTTATGGGGTATCGCAGACAGAACAGACTACGACCTGACACAGCATCAGAATGTATCCGGACAGGATCTTACTTACTTTGATGATGAAAAGGGTGAGAGATATGTTCCATATGTCGTTGAACCATCTCTTGGAGCAGACCGTGTCGTACTTGCATTCTTATGTGCAGCCTATGATGAGGAGAATATCGGAACAGAGGAAAAACCAGACGTAAGAACGGTTCTTCATTTCCATCCGGCACTTGCACCTGTTAAGATCGGTGTACTTCCGTTATCCAAGAAGTTAAATGAAGGTGCAGAGAAAGTATTTGCACAGCTTGCAAAGAAATATAACTGTGAATTTGATGACAGAGGAAATATCGGAAAACGTTACAGAAGACAGGATGAGATCGGAACTCCATTCTGTGTAACTTATGATTTTGAGTCTGAAACAGATGGTGCAGTAACCGTCCGTGACCGTGATACCATGGAGCAGGAGCGTATCAAGATTGAAGATCTGGATGCATATTTTGCAAAAAAATTCGAGTGGTAAGATAATATATTGTAACAATTTTAAAAAGCAGAGTCCATTTTCCGGGATTCTGCTTTTTTCATGCTCAAAAGAATCAAAAAAAGTTGTTGTTTTTTAGTGAAAATATGCTATTATAAATGTGTGCGTTAAAAAATGCACATACTTGTGACGAGAATAGAGAGGTCGCCTTTCTATTTGGATAAATGTTACAGTATTTATATTTAGGAGGAATTAGAAATGGCAAACAAATGGGTTTATACCTTCAAAGAAGGTAACATGTCCATGAGAAACCTTCTTGGTGGTAAAGGTGCT
>CAKRLC010000111.1 GCA_934358955.1 uncultured Roseburia sp.
GCTCGCACAGGCGGGCTGAGAGTAAGCGGATGCTTTAACCCGGAACCTGATTTGGATAATGCCAACGTAGGGAGATATGGATCACAAGAGTGTTTTTTGTGTGCAGGAATCTTTAGTTGGGTTCCTGCATTTTTTACTTTATAAGATTCGAGTGCTAAACGGTCTGCATCTTAGTTTAGAATATCAAATTGCACAAAGAGAAACTTTCCATATTTCTTTTGTGCAATTTGCCAATAAAGGTTATGATGCAGACCTTTTGACACCCGGATTCTTATAGAAAATTTCGAAGATGAAATAACAGAGGCGAATAGCATGAATATCACAAGAGAACAGTTAAAATTATATGCAGTGACAGACCGAACCTGGCTTGGCAATGAGACTTTATACGAACAGGTGGAAAAAGCTTTAAAAGGCGGAGTTACTCTTGTACAGCTTCGCGAAAAAGAGCTTGATGAGGAAACCTTTGAAAAAGAAGGACGTGAATTACTAGAGCTCTGTCATCGGTATCATGTACCACTTATCATCAATGACAATGTGGCACTGGCAAAAAAAATCAATGCAGACGGCGTTCATATCGGACAGTCTGATATGGAAATGCAGCATGCAAGAGAGCTTCTTGGCGCCGACAAGATCATCGGCGTAACCGCTAAAACGGTAGAACAGGCAAAGGCTGCACAGGTGGCCGGAGCGGATTATCTCGGAAGCGGAGCTGTTTTCGGAACAAGTACGAAAGCAGATGCAAAACCAATGGAGCTGGCATTGTTTCAGAAAATCTGCGAAAGTGTTGAAATACCGGTCGTAGCGATCGGAGGGATCAGCGGAGATAATGTCCTGCAATTAAAAGGAAGAAAAATGGCAGGTATCGCAGTTGTCAGTGGTATTTTTGCATGCGAAGACATTGAAAAAGGAACAGCAGAACTGTTAGAAAAAGTAAACAGTATCATAGAACAATAAAGTTTATTCATTTGTCCTGGTTATATAGATATTATACGAGTAGGACAGAATAAGATAAATGCATAGCGGCAGATTGGGGGCACCACCTTAGGTCGCTATATAAAATTAATGCAGATAACATAATAGATAAGGAGGACTGACTATATGTACACAGCATTAACAATCGCTGGAAGTGATTCCAGTGGAGGCGCCGGCATCCAGGCAGATATTAAGACAATGACCGCAAACCGCGTTTACGCGATGAGTGCGATCACGGCTTTGACTGCTCAGAATACAACCGGCGTAACAGATATTATGGAGGTAACTCCAAAGTTTTTGGCAGAGCAGCTGGATAGTATTTTTACGGATATCCATCCGGATGCAATTAAAACAGGAATGGTTTCTTCCAGTGAATTGATCGAGACGATCGCAGCAAAATTAACAGAGTATCATGCAAAAAATATTGTTGTAGATCCTGTTATGGTAGCAACCAGCGGCGCAAGACTGATCAGTGAAGAAGCAATCAGCACATTGAAAAGTAAATTACTGCCTCTTGCAACTGTTATTACACCAAATATCCCGGAAGCAGAAGTACTTTCCGGTATGGAGATAAAGACAGAAGCAGATATGGAAAAAGCAGCAGAAGTCATTTGTGATACGTTAGGATGCTCTGTTTTATTAAAAGGCGGACATCAGTTAAATGACGCGAATGATCTTCTTTTCCAGAAAGGAAAAGAACCGGTATGGTTCCATGGAAAACGGATTGATAATCCGAATACACATGGAACGGGGTGTACGCTTTCCTCGGCGATCGCATCAAATCTTGCAAAAGGACGTGATTTAGAAACTTCCGTCCGCTATGCAAAAAATTATATTTCCGGTGCGCTTGCAGCCATGCTTGACCTTGGAAAAGGAAGCGGACCAATGAATCATGCATTCGCAATTGAAGGAGAGTATACAAATGAATAAAAAAACATCTGTTTTTTCAAACAGCCTGATCTGGTTTGGCGCAGGCGTTTCTCTTGCCGAGATTCTGACAGGTACCTATTTTGCACCGCTTGGTTTTGGTAAAGCGATGGCAGCAATCCTGCTCGGACATCTGATCGGAGGAGTGATGATGTTTGCAGCAGGAATGATCGGAGCGCGCGAAGAAAAAAGTGCAATGGAAACAGTAAAGATGAGCTTTGGTGAAAAGGGAAGTCTTTTGTTTGCCGTTTTAAATGTACTTCAGCTTGTAGGCTGGACTGCCATTATGATTTATGATGGTGCACTTGCGGCAGACGGTATGCTGCATACAGGAATCCTTGTCTGGGCAGTTGTGATCGGAGTCCTTATTTTAATCTGGATCCTGATCGGACTGACCAATCTTGGAAAACTTAACACTGTCGCAATGACAGCGTTATTCATCCTGTCACTGGTACTGTTTAAAGTGATTTTCTTTGGAGCAGGAGATATGCCGGCAATCGTGGATGATGGAAGCCTTTCTTTTGGCGCTGCGGTTGAACTTGCTGTTGCTATGCCATTATCCTGGCTGCCATTGATCAGTGATTATACACGAGAAGCGGAAAAACCATTTGCAGCGACATTATCAAGCGTTCTTGTCTATAGCATCGTCAGCATTTTTATGTATACGATCGGAATGGGCGCTGCAGCGATTACAGGAGAGTATGATATTGCACAGATCATGTTAAAAACAGGATTTGGTGTGGTAGGTCTTTTGATCATCGTATTCTCAACGGTTACAACTACTTTTTTGGATGCATACTCCGCAGGTGTTTCCTGTGTTTCCATTTCTGAAAAAATCCCGGAAAAATGGGCGGCGGTTGTCGTAACTGTGATCGGAACAATTGCGGCGATTATTTATCCAATGGATAATATCACAGATTTTCTGTATCTGATCGGTTCTGTATTTGCACCGATGATCGCGGTACAGATCGCAGACTATTTTATCCTGAAAAAAGCAGATTCTATGGGAAAAGCATTCCAGTGGAGAAATCTGGGCGTATGGCTTGTTGGATTTGTTCTTTATCGTATTTTAATGCATGTGGATACACCGGTAGGAAATACCCTTCCGGATATGGTGCTCACAGTGATTCTCTGCCTGATTGTGGAAAAAATTGCAGAAGCAGTAAAGAAAAACTAGAATCTGTCTTATTGGAAACACATCAGAATACTCATTTTTGAATAAGACAGATTTCGGAAATGAGGAGAACAGAATGAAAAAATCTAACTTGAAAAAATTAACAGTAACCGCTATCATGGCAGCAGTCGCAGTGGTAGGAAGTTTATTTTCCTTCCCTGTATTTGGATCTAAATGTGCACCGGTACAGCATCTGGTCAATGTGTTATGTGCAGTAACAGTCGGACCATGGTGGGGACTGGCACAGGCATTTATTGCATCATTGATCCGAAACCTTCTCGGACTTGGAAGCCCGCTTGCTTTCCCAGGAAGTATGTGTGGTGCTCTGCTTGGAGGTCTGCTTTATAAATATGGCAAAAAACTTCCATTTGCATATATCGGTGAAGTGATCGGAACTGGTATTATTGGAGGTATGCTTTCTTACCCTGTAGCATATCTGGTTATGGGAAACAAAGCTGCTGCATTATTTACATTCGTTGTTCCATTCCTGATCAGCACCTGTGGCGGAACGATCATTGCAATGATCATCACACTGCCTATGAAAAAATCAGGTATGTTAGGAAAAATGAAAGATAGTTTAGAAGAGTAAACGTTATTTTATGTAAAAGAAAACCGGCATTGCCGGTTTTTCTTTTGTTAGGCTTGAAAAGTTATTCAAAATGCCTCATTATGTTGTTGTAAACGATAGTGTTTGCTTATACTTTAGAAAGAATGTTAGACCTTAAATTTTATTATGGAGGAAATATGGATTATAGAAGATTTGGAAATAAAGTAGTACTTCGGGTTGACAGAGGAGAAGAAGTCATTGAGACGATCACAAAAGTATGTGAAAAAGAAAAAATCGGTCTGGCATCTGTGACCGGTATCGGAGCAGCAGACTATGCTCTGATGGGGCTTTATGATATAGAAAAACAGCAGTTTAACAGTACGGAATTAAAATGTCCGCTGGAGATCACTTCGCTTGTTGGGAATATTACAACGATGGATGGGGCAGTTTATCAGCATATCCATATTAATGTGGCAGATTCAAATGGCAAGGTGTATGGTGGTCATTTAAAAGAGACGGTGATCAGTGGCACGGCAGAGATTGTGATCGATGTGATTGACGGAGAAGTCGGAAGAGAGAAAGATTCCGTGACCGGAACAGGACTGAATCTGTTTTCTTTTTGAAAGAATCCCAAACATTCGATAGGATGATGTTTGGAACAAAGAATAGAAACGAAAAAAGAGTAGAAATGAGAAACATGAAAGCGATAGCAGATTATATAGCAGAGCTATATGAAAAAATACAAAAAGAGCGGCCAATCATTCACTGCATTACAAATGCGGTCACAGTAAATGATTGTGCTAATATTTTACTGGCAGCTGGTGCGTCACCTACGATGGCGCATCATCCAATGGAAGTGGAAGAAATCACTGCAGGTACAAAGGCACTGATTTGTAACTTTGGCGCGATTGCTGATTATGAAGCAATGGAAAAAGCAGGTGTGACAGCACACAGATTAGGACATGCGATCATCATTGACCCTGTAGGAGTATCAGGTTCCGGCTATCGGCGGGAAAAATGTCAGGCATTGATCGAAAAAATCCATCCGACCTGCATCAGAGGAAATTATTCAGAGATCCGTGCACTGATCGAACATTGCAGTACGGTTACAGGGGTTGACTCTAAGGATAAAAGTCTGGATGTGAAAGCCATGGAACAATTTGCGAAAGCATACGATATGATCGTGATCGCTTCGGGTGAAAAAGATCTGATCACGGACGGAAAAATTACTTATGTCTGTGAAAATGGAGATGCAAAAATGGCCAGGATCACAGGAAGCGGATGCATGTCATCGGTGATGCTCGGAGCATTTTTGGGAATGGACGTATCAGCAGAAAGTGCGGCGGCATGCTGCTCTTTTGTAGGGATTGCAGGAGAACTTGCAGCAGAAAAAACAGATGCGTGTGCGGGAGGCACAATGACATTCCGCAACTATTTTATCGATGAAATTTCACTGATGACACCGGAAAAATGTAAGAGGTGCAGAGTATATGAAAAATAAATGTTTCATACCTGTGAAAAATGAATAATATATACAAAAAAATATCTGAATGGAATAAAAAAATCATAAAAATTGAACTATTATATCAAATAAAAATTTATGATATAGTATGTTCACGACGTGCAGCTGGACAGCGATCGCAAAGATTGTTGTCCGGTTGCTTTTTTGTGTAACAGGGAACTGCGTTTCTATTACATAAAAAATATTTATAGAAAAATTTGAAAAGAGGAGAAAAAAATATGCCAAAAACAAAATTACAGGAAGTTGTATTTACTATTTTAATGGTATTTGTCATGGTTTATGCCATGATCTGCTACAACATTGCACTGAACATAGGGGGAATGAAAAATATTGTTTTCCTGAGTGCCTTTCATGAACTTGTGATCATGGGACCGATTGCTTTTATTTTGGATTTCTTTTTCTACGGAAGTCTTTCGAAAAAGCTTGCATTCCGCATTGTGACACCAGGAGTGGATAAGCCAATCATGCTCATTTTAGCAATCTCATCCATTACCGTATGTCTGATGTGTCCGACCATGAGTTTTTTTGCAACCTTATTATTTAAAAATGCAGGAAAAGAATTTATTGCAGTCTGGGTTGAAACGACAGCTTTGAATTTCCCGATGGCATTTTTCTGGCAGATCTTTTTTGCAGGTCCGCTTGTCCGTGCAATCTTTGGAATGATTTTTAAAGAAAAAGAAACGCAGGTCATGATGGAAGAGACAGAATATTTAGAAGGTGGAGAAGCAAGATAAGATTTAAAAATCTGTGTGAGTGAAAATGTTATTTTATGAAATAAATCAGATGCTTTACAATGGTAGAATTCGTAAATTTGAATAGCTTTTTTTAAAAAATAAGGAATAATTTCTATATAATTAGCTCTTGTTATTGAGAAACTCGTACTTTATAATAAGAATATTATAGGATGCATCTGTAAAAGTGGAGAATTATTTGTGATAAATACCGTGAAAGATGCAGACATGAATGTACATAATAAATAATATGTAATCTAACATACAGGAGGAAAAAGGGCTGACTATGGAAAATATTATTTCCCAGGAAAAAGTAATCGTCATTGACTTTGGCGGTCAGTATAACCAGCTGGTTGCCAGACGTGTCAGAGAGTGCAACGTATATTGCGAGATTTATTCCTATCGAACTGACATTGAGCAGATCAAAGCCATGAATCCAAAGGGAATTATTTTGACCGGAGGACCAAACAGCTGCTACGAGCCGGATTCACCGACATATACGAAAGAGTTATTTGAGCTTGGCATTCCGGTTTTAGGACTTTGCTATGGCGCACAGTTAATGATGCATGTGTTAGGCGGAAAAGTTGAGAAAGCACCAGTGCGTGAGTATGGTAAAACAGAGGTAATGGTAGATACAACTTCTCCATTATTTGGAAATGTAGAACCAACTACGATTTGCTGGATGAGCCATTTTGATTATATTTCAAAAACGGCACCAGGATTTAACATCGTTGCACATACAGCAGACTGCCCGGTTGCAGCTGCAGAGAACCGGGAGAAAAACTTATATGCGATCCAGTTCCATCCGGAAGTACTTCACACGGTAGAGGGAAGCAAGATGCTTCACAACTTCGTAAGAGGCGTCTGCGGATGTGCCGGAACATGGAGAATGGATTCTTTTGTTGAGAGCACAGTCAAAGAAATCCGTGAAAAAGTAGGCGATGGAAAAGTACTGCTTGCTTTATCTGGTGGAGTAGATTCTTCCGTTGCAGCAGGACTTTTATCCAGGGCAATCGGAAAACAGCTTACCTGTGTATTTGTTGACCATGGCCTTCTCCGTAAAAATGAGGGAGATGAGGTTGAAAATGTATTCGGACCAAATGGCCAGTTTGATTTGAACTTTATCCGTGTCAATGCTCAGGAGAGATACTATAATAAACTTGCTGGTGTTACAGAACCAGAGCAGAAACGTAAAATCATCGGTGAAGAGTTTATCCGTGTCTTTGAAGAAGAAGCAAAGAAAATCGGAGCGGTTGATTTCCTTGCACAGGGAACGATTTATCCGGATGTGGTAGAAAGTGGTCTTGGCGGAGAATCCGCAGTGATCAAATCCCATCACAATGTTGGAGGACTTCCGGATTTCGTTGATTTTAAAGAAATTATTGAGCCACTCCGCAACCTGTTCAAAGATGAAGTGCGTAAGGCTGGTCTTGAACTTGGTATCCCGGAGAACCTTGTTTTCCGTCAGCCATTCCCTGGCCCGGGACTTGGAATCCGTATTATTGGTGAAGTCAGTGCAGACAAAGTCCATATCGTACAGGATGCCGATTACATTTATCGTGAGGAAGTGGACAAGGCAGCAGCCGCTTATAAAGAAGAGCATGGTACAGCACCATCCTGGCTGCCAAATCAGTATTTCGCAGCCCTTACCAATATGCGTTCTGTTGGTGTTATGGGTGACGAGAGAACTTACGATTACGCAGTTGCACTGCGTGCAGTCAGCACAGTTGACTTTATGACAGCCGAAGCTACTGAAATTCCATTTGCAGTACTTCAGACTGTAATGAGCAGAATTATAAATGAAGTGCGCGGAGTGAACCGTGTATTCTATGATCTTACGAGTAAACCACCTGGAACGGTGGAGTTTGAATAATTTGAAATGCTTTAAAAAGCCAGTGTTTATGAGGGTTTGCGGCACTTCAAGAAGTCTTTTGATAACAATTTGATAACGGTTGCATGAGAGTCATTATTCTTGTAATCCAGTGGTTTTAGGGTTAGAGAATGATTGACAGGTGGTTGTGCAGCAAATAAATCCATATTTATCTAAAAAGCCCTTAGCTGTGGGTATAAAACTCATAGCTAAGGGCTTTTTGTCGTCTTTATTTATCTGGTTTGAGTTTGTCTTGGAACATTTCGACCAGAGCGTCGCTAAGTGCCTGCGATGGGACTTTCGCCCATGTTTGCGTGGTATCAAACTCCGGGTAGTGGTAACGCCACTCATCGTATTTGTCTTTACTGATTTTTTCAGAAGATAGCTTGTCAGCCTGCTCTTTCCATGCATACAGCATTTTCTGGAGTTCGTGAGCGTCTTTGCCTTTGGAAGTATCGACTTTCAGACAGATTTCTCCATCTGATTCACTGACAGTCAGACCGTACAAATCT
The DNA here is from genome assembly GCA_934358955.1 of uncultured Roseburia sp. Lineage (GTDB taxonomy): Bacteria > Bacillota > Clostridia > Lachnospirales > Lachnospiraceae > Roseburia. Next base: position 8,256 of record CAKRLC010000111.1, read on the forward strand.
TCAAGGGTAAATAAAGTGTGCATCAGTCCGATATAGCTGTCAAT
>CAKRLC010000112.1 GCA_934358955.1 uncultured Roseburia sp.
TAATCTACCGTATTCGCAAGAAAGACAGTAACGATCACATTCAGCATACCGATCGCAGACATGATCAGAAACGCCGGAATCAAAAGCAGATATACATTGCTGCTGCCGGAAAATGCGATCACAAGTAACACCAGATATCCGGCAAAAGCCATAGAAAAGCTGACATAAAAGATGTTTAATGTATTCATAAATCTGCGAAGTACCGGAAAAAGGATCATCATGGCAAGTATCTGGAATGCCCCGCCGAATGTGTTAAATAACGTATAATTTGCCTGCCAGGTACTTGGACTGAAATCATATTTAAAAAAGTAAATAACAAGGTTTGAGGTGATATAAAGAGCCGTATTGATCATAACGATCGCAACAACCATTGTCATTGCCTGATCATTCCGGAACAATGCGCGAAACATTTCTTTGACAGAGGCAGTCTTCATATCCACAGATGATTTTTCCCGGATCGTTATACAGGTGATCGTCGTAAAAAGCATAAAAAGAACTGCTATGATCAATGCAAAATAGCGGTAGCCAAGCCGTTCGATCTCAGATGCGGTCGTTCCACCCGCCAGCTTTCCAAGAGCAGACACACTTAAGACCGTAATGATCGTTATGACAGCGGAACCGACTCCGGCACAGGAACGTGCAAGGGCAGAAAGACCTTCCCGCTCTTTTCCACTCTCTGTAAATGCCGGGATCATCGACCAATATGGAATATCCATCATAGTATAAGTAACGCCCCACAGAATATAGGTTGCAGCTGCATAAGCTACCAGCCCACTTCCACTTAATGTAGGCGGTGCCGCAAACATAAAATAAAGAATGATCGCATTCAATAAAGTTCCGACAAATAACCATGGGCGGAATTTTCCCCACCTTGTTTTTGTTTTTGCAACAATGATGCCCATGACCGGGTCATTAAAAACATCAAAAATACGCGCTGCAAATAAAATAATTCCCATTGCAACAGCGCTGACTCCCATAACATCCTGATAATAATAAAGAATGTAGGAAGCGGAAAGCATATATACCATATCTTTTCCAACTGCCCCGATTCCATAAGCGAATTTTTCTTTTCCGCTCAATCTTCTTTTTGTTTCCATACGTCTTCTCCTTTATATACAGCTTATTTGTTTCGTTTTTTCAGGTCCATGGCAAGTTCTACAACCTTATATGCCCCATCGTAGAGTCCTGCTGTTTTGTTTTGCCTGATGCACCGGCACATATCCCCAATCAGCTCCTTATCCTCTAAAAACAGATCAAGCATCTGCAGTGTATGTGGGATATCACGGCATTCTAACGTTCCATCTCCCATTTCAGCGGAATGGATCGCGCCCCACATCTCATGTTTTCCGACCCGGCGGATGAAAAGCTTCGGAACCGGATAAAATGCCAGCTCGCTTGGCTTTGTCACTAGCACATCACAGCTTCTCATTAAAAGATTGGTGCAGTAGACTGCTTCGAATACATTTTCATGCCAGAATCCATGGATCCCTGTGATCTCTTCTGTCTCATCCAGTGCTTTTTTTGCAAACTGTTCCGTATCCTTCCAGTTATCAAAATGCTCTGTTGCAAATTCTTTCATTTCCGGGATCTCCGAGCACAACGCATCCCATACGTTTTTATAGTCCCCGACATTCACATAAAGCACTGCTTTCTTTTTTCTGATAAAAGGAAGCAGATGCTGTATGATCGCAGCAAATATTTCCTTCTGTGCCCCGGCCCCACCGATCGTCAGTAAAAAACGCATCGGTTTTTGTTCTTCTTTTCGACGGATACGTGCAGCACAGTCCTTCTCGATACCGCTTACCAGCTCATGATCAATATAATGACCTGTGTATACAAGACTCTCTGCCGGCATAGGCAAATTCACCTTCTGCTTATTCATTCCGTTTAAAATGCGATAACCCATGTAAGCATTACGGCACTGGATCGTATGTACACTTCCTTCTGACAGATGCAGCGCCATCGGCCAATTATCCGGGATTGCATTCACTACATATTTCATACCGGCATGTACGGCTGCCTGAGCCGGCCATACATGTGTTCCGATCACAGGTATTTCTTTTGGCACATTCCGATAGACCGGTGCCATAAGCTCAGCATTTTTCTGGTCAGCAGCGTTGTAGGATAATGCCCGAAACCCCTCATAGTTCATCGGTTCCCATACAAATTTATTAAACAGCGGATTCTTAGAAAGTCTTGAGCCAAGGGAATACAGATCGTTTTGTGCCCCGATCACCTTTGTACAGGTTGTTTCCCGATAAGAATTTAAATCCATCCAATATGGAACATACCCCATTGCTTTGGCTGCAGATGCCATTGCCATCGAAATCCGGTAATGCCCGAATCCCATACGGATATTTCCGACAATGATTCCTTTCTCTGTATCAAACCCGTTCTTTTCCAGCTCCTCCCCTCTGTCATAATGCACATTCTCCGCCAGTTCTCCTACTAATACATTATAAACACCAAGAGAATCTCCTATATAACGATTTTTCTGTATGACAGCAGGATAATCCTTGTTGCTGTCATCTCCAAATTTTCTAATATATTTCTGTTTTGATCTTTCTGCTTTTTTTGATACCTTCTCCGGCATCCTGTTACCAAAGATCACGCTGGATCTGTCTTCCATGGAATTTTCTCCCTCTCTTCTAGCCTCTGTGTCAAAAAGTCTGCCGTTCCGTTTTATTTGCAGCTTGCACCTTAAAGCCTGAAATATTTCTTTTGTGTAATCGGTTACGAAAAGTTATGGCTGTGTGATTCCATCCATTAAAATAGATACTACATCCTCTAAAGCTTCCGCATAGGATATCTGACTGGTGACTAACACATCCCGCTGGAAAAACTGTTCCAGGGTAGCCTCCATCATCGTCTTTAAAATCGGAATTCTGATCGTCCGGATCGATCCCTCCTGCATGCCAAGCTCTAACAGTGCAATCGTTGTCTCCCAACCCGTTTCTAACCGTTGCTCCACCTTCCGGTAAATCTTTGGATATTTTTCTTTCAGTAAATACAGCTGGCGGAAATCAATATCACGGTACCCCTCCGGCAATACTCCTAAAATAGCCCTGATTTTTCCAACCGTATCCAGCGATGTATCTTCCATGACGCGCCGTTCACTTTCCTTAATCGTATCAAAGCAATAATCTACCATCTCAGCGATCAGTGTGTTTTTATCCGGAAAAACAGTATAAATTGTCTTCTTGCTGATTCCAAGCAATGAGGCAATATCATCCATTGTAAATTTCAGTCCTTTCTTTCGATAGGCCTGAATCGTCCCCTCTAAAATTGTTTTTTTTAATTCAGGTTCCATTTACTGCTCCTTTATCTGGTTCTCTCTTTTCTGTGGAAACTATTTTTACTGTTTCAGTTTCCTAAATTGTAGCATGAATCCACAACTGTCACAAGAAACCAGTTTCACAAAAATAGTTTCCATTTTTTGTGAAAAAACACGAATTTATATTGCAACTCCAGGCGTTGTTTACTACAATAACGTTAAAGAAAGGATTTTGATTTTATGAACTTACTTTATTTTGACTGTAATATGGGCGCTACAGGCAATCTGCTTGTATCTGCACTTTATGATTTATATGAACCAAAAGCAGAATTTTTAGAAATGATGAACCACTCGTTTCTTCCTTATCATGTTGCCATCACAGAGACCTCCTTCCGCAGCGAAGAACTCTCCGGCAGACAGCTTGAGATTACCGTTGCAGACACTTGCGGTTTCCCGGAAACAGCATTTGCATCTTATGCATCCTTATCCGCATTGATCGACACTTTGTTCCTCCCATCCGCTGTCAAAAAACAGGTGCTGGATATTTACCACCTGCTTGGTGATGCGAAGGCTTCTGTTCTTCAGTCATCCCCTGAAGCAGTCTCTTTTGACGCCCCGGACGCACCGATCACTTTTGTCTCTATCTGCGGTCTTGCACTTCTTCTTTCCCGGCTTGCTCCGGACAGGATTTATGCTGCGCCGCTAAATATAGGTAACGCAGGTTCCGTTGCATCTGCTCTCTTACAGGGTCTTCCTGTCTTTTATGACAATAACAAAGACGTGCCTTTGACCGCAGAGGCTGCCGCCATCTTAAAATACTATGCCAACGCCTTTGATGCACTCCCTGCTATCACACTGCATCATAGCGGATACGGTATCCAGAAGATTTCGGAACAGACAGCCTGCTATGTCCGTGCTTTCTATGGTGAAATGACTTCCGGCGAATATGATGACCGGATTCTTGGAATTTCCTGTAACTTAGATGATATGACCGGAGAGGCGATCGGATTTGCAACAGAAATGATTCTTGCTGCCGGTGCGCTGGATGTCTTTGCGACTTCGATCCAGATGAAAAAAAACAGGCCCGGTATTCTCTTAACCTGTCTGTGTAAAATAAACGAAAAAGAAAAATTTACAGAATTGATTTTCCGGCACACCACAACCCGTGGTGTCCGCTATACAACCTACGAACGGGCCAAGCTCTCCTCTTCGTTCTCAGAAGTTAATACCCCACTCGGGACCATACGCATGAAGCAAAGTGTGGGCTATGGAGCTTCCCATGAGAAACCGGAATTTGAAGATTTGAAGGCGATCGCCTTAAGAGAGAATCTTTCACTCGAAGGAGTCCTTGATCTTTTAAAGAAAAGTATCCTATAATTTCATGATAAAAAATGCTCTGTGAGAATGCACCAAGGCACATTCTCACAGAGCATTTTTTGTATAGATTTCATTTTCAAAAGGTCGGCTCCATAACTTTATCCGTAACCTAAAAGCTGACCTCTGTTTCTAATATCATCCCTTATTCTGCACGGGACATTGCTTCTTCGTAATCAGGTGTTCCAACCCAGATTTCTTCCTTGTAAGGGTTTTTCTTTAATGCGATGGAACGTTTTACAATTGCTGCAAATACAACGACATTCACTGCAAGTGCTAAAACAGCGATCACACCCTGTGCTGCCGGATCCACTGCGGTTGGATGTGTTGCTGCATCCATAAATCCGTCTGCATAAAGTCGTGGGATAACTGCAAATTTTCCCTGATCCTGGAATAATGGGAATACCTGTGCAAACATACACCATAAAGCAAGTGTATTGGCACGGTTCTGGATCCAGCCACCTTTGTTCCAGAAAGCTGCTGCAAATGTAGGTGCCAATAATAATGCAACACCACAATACCAGGAATGAGTTGGAAGATTTAAGTAGGTATACTCAAAATTCCATACATCGTATGCAAGGATAAACATCCATGTCATATCCGGCCATAACATATCATCCTTCTTCTTGGATGTATAAATTCCCCACCAGCCTGTCATACATAAAATATTAATGATTCCGGCAATACCATTGAGGACATTCCACCATCCTCCGTATAACCATACACCTTCTGAAGATAACCACCAGCGTGTACCTGTCTCGGATAATGCCATTGCTCCTTTGACAGCAGACTCAAAATCACTGCCGACAGCAATCAAAATGTTGATCGCAACAATTACAAATGGAAATGCTTTAAACCACTGTGTCTTACCAACACCCCATTTATATTTGAGCATCATAAAGCCGATACATCCGGCTGTTGCCGCATATAATTTGGCATAATGGAACCAGCTTGTCATGTGCACATATGTATTGTTGTTAAGTGCCCATTCTGCTCCACCTGCTGCTGACACATAAATCGCAATGAAATAAATGGTCAGAATTACTGGAAGTACCACGAAACATAACAGTCCCCCTGCCTTTGTACGTCTGGCGATCTCATTTGCGAGTACAAGACTGGCAAAAACAAGAATCCAGCCAATGAACTGCCATGCCGCGCCATCGCCATAAACCTGAAATAACATAACTAATCTCCTCCGTTATTTATTAATATATTTTTCTGGTCATACCAGAGATTGTTATTATTTTAACACTTTTAAGAAGGGATTTCAATGTTATTTCAGAATTACTGTATTTTTATCGTTATTTCACAATTTTCCAGTCCTTCTATCACGATTTCAAAATGGTTTTCCGTCATAATCACGAAACACTCAGAAACCCAGGAATCTATTTTTCCTTTCCACTGTAATGTTTCCGGATTTTAATGCCCATCGTAATCATGCTCACCGACACGCACCGCATGGACAACGAAACGGTTTCCGGTCGAGGAACACGTTGACAGTGTCATGACCTTATCATCCTTTGTCACCTCGATTCCTGTATCATAATAAGATTTTTGGATCATTGTATGCACAAATGCTTTGAATGCATCATCTGCTTCAAATCCTACCGAATACACGCTGTCCGTTTCCGGCACATCCCGATAAGAAAAAATCTGATAGCGGTACGCCTTGTCCGTCGTATAGATCGTAAAAAAAGGATTCTGTTCGTAAAAATCTTCTGTTTTATATTTTTTCAGGCTTCCGAACATGCTTAAGTTTTTCATATTGTGGCCATACAGGATCGTATGACTGTCCTCAAAATCGGGATGGTTCATCCCTTCCATAAAAATACAGCCGGCGATCGTGCTGTTCCCGTAAATATCTGTTCTCAGATAAGTGTCATCATCACCAGAATATAAAACAGGATAGCTTAACTGCTCAATGTGGTCAAAACGGATCCACCCGATGATGTCCGGATTTTCCTTCTGCATAGCGCCAACATGGATCCGGATATCCTGATACCACCAGTCATCCTCCGGTGTCTCCGTTTCTTCTTCCATCTCTTCCGTTTTTTCTGCCTGTCCTTCTTCTGTGACATATTCTGTTTTTAAATTTTCATACGTCTCATTTGATCTCCGGTGGTCCAACAGGTTTGGGATCAGCATCACCAATGCTGCCACGATCAGAACAAGTCCTGCTGTAAATAATATCCCGCCTGAAAGATCATGTCTTTTTCTTTTTGTATTTTTTTTGTCCATATATTTTCTGCCTTTTATCTGCTTAAAATGATTCCTACTACAAGTTATCTTATGTTTCCGGTTCTGTCAATCCGGAATCTCTTATAACCCAAGCTCCTCTGCTGCTGACTCTGCACTTTCAAAGCCATATTTCTGGATCGCATATGCTTTCACGATAATCGGTGTGAGTTCTCCGCTTTCTTCCACCTCTTCTTTTACCGTAACCTCTCCAAATAAAGGCTCTAAATCTTTCTCCTCTGTTGCAGCCGGAACAGGCGCATGTTTGAATAAAAGAACTCCTTCTGTTTCTGAAACGTATGTCCATGCTGTATTGATTTTATCTGTTTTCAGATCATCTGTGTATAAAATCTGATGTTCTTCGTCGTAGTGAACGCCTTCCACTGTCATAAAAACATAGCTTTCTACGGAATCCTTCTCCACATGTACGGTCGGATCTTTTACGACAGTCTGTCCAGGAACAAGGTTCCCATACTCATTCTCTGTAACACGTTCTCCCTCCGGATTATCATAATCCGTTTCATCCAGACTGATCTCTACATCTCCGACAGAAAAGGTATTCGTTACTGCTTCTGTCTGGCTCGTTAAGTAAGCGAAAGTACTTCCTACACCGATCGCTCCGATCAGTGCTGTTGCTCCAAGTGTTGCGATGAATCTGGTTCTTTTCATTCTGATTCTCCTTTTTCTTTCCTTTTTGTTATGCGGCAGCTGCTCCTTACAGTGAAGCTGTGCTCTGCTTCATAACAATTACTATCTTATCAGCTGCCGGTCACACAGCCGTCATATTTCACACTTTTCTTTTTTTTATTAAGATTCGGGTGTCAAAAGGTCTACATCATAACCTTTATTGTCAAATTGCACAAAAGAAATATGGAAAGTTTCTCTTTGTGCAATGGAGATAAGACTCATGAAGCGTGGAAGCCTCTGC
>CAKRLC010000113.1 GCA_934358955.1 uncultured Roseburia sp.
CCGCTTGAATTTTCCATTGCAATGTTAGCGTGCCGTGACTGGACGAACCAGGAGATCGCACAGCATCTCGGACTGTCCGTGAATACGGTGAAACATTATGTCTCAGACATTCTGGATAAGTTGCAGATTGATAAGAGGGAGAAAATAAAGGAATTTGTGAATCAATGAAATACCCTGCTATTTACCTACAAGAAACAAAGCGATATGCCTGATGATTCCAAGACCGTTGGTAATGATTCCAAATTTGAATGCATAACAGAAATGCCGTATTTATGCGGACTGTGGCGTTTCACAAACGCCTATTTTGTAAAATATATGCGAGGGGAGGGCGCTCACAGTTGCGAAGACCGCTCTCCCCTCGCGTACCCCACATGGCCACGTAAAGTAAGTACCTGCGTGCCCAAGAAATCATCCATACACAAATCCTTCACCTGGCATGAAAATATGATACCTCTGTACCGGATTGATCTTCTGTTGACAATCCACAAAGTATGCCGGATTTACCGCATTCACATCATAAAGATCAAAATGTGTCGGAATCAGCATCTTACAATGAGCTTCTTTTGCAAGGGTAAGAGCTTCGACACTGTCAAAGCAGCCGATAATATCTCCACGATTTCGATAATAATCACGTCCGTTGATTGGCAACATCAGAATATCCGTATCCATAATCCTGTCAGTCAATCCATCATACATGCAGCAGTCTCCGGAATGATACAAAGTGATTTTTCCAAATGAAAAAAGATATCCAACCTCTTGATATCCATTATTTCCATCTGGATGTAATGTTTCATGTGCAGAAGGTATAGCCATGAAAGAGAATGGTGCATCATCTGGTATGTATTTTTTATCTGTACATACTCCTTGGATGCGGGTTGTAGCAATGTCATATCCACCGATGATTGAGGCAATTGCCTGCGGTACAATAAATACAGTTTTATTATTTATACGTGCGATAGCAGAAAGCGTATCCGGATCCGCATGGTCATAATGTGCATGGGTACAAAATACATAGTCAACAAAATCCAAGTCCTCTCCTGTAAGAGGAGCCGGATAACGGCGAATCCACTGAACCAGTTCACTGCAGCAGTTCCGATCTACATAATCAGACAGATATCCGTCAATTAAAATATAAGTTTCACGATATTTCAAAAGGAATCCAACCTGACCAAGATAAAAAATTCCAATCTGATCTTCTGTAAGATTCTTATTCAATATTTCGGCTTTTAATCCCATAAATGTTACCTCCAAAAAGGAAATGATTTTGTTATTGACAATTTTATCACTGCGTGATATAAATGTCAATGAAAGATGAGTTCAAAATGATAAAGGATTGTAACATATGGAAAATAAAGTAATCAACCAACTAAATATGAGAGAGATGAATTTGAATGAAGTTCTGAAGATTATCCGTGAACAGGGCCCACTGACCAGACGAAAGCTTCAAGATCTTACCGGACTTAGCTGGGGCGGTGTGTCCCAGATTGTTTCACGACTGCTGAAACAAAACCTGATCGTTGAAGAAAAGGATATGACTCAGACATCCGGAAGAAAGCCAACCTGCCTTATGATTAACGGTCATCAGAACCTTGTACTTGGAATTGATATTAACGGTGGCGGAATCACAGCAGTGATTCAGAATTTGAAAAACGAAATTCTCGAACAGATAACAGGCCCAGCAGACTGTACTTCAAAAGAGCATCTTCTGGAAAGTGTATATCGGTTATCGGATGAACTTTATCAGAAGTACAAAGAGAATATGATTCTTGCGATTGGAATCTCCATGCAGAGTGCAGTTGATGAGGAAAAAGGCCTTTCCCTTTACTTAAAGGGATGCCCGGACTGGAACAAAGTTCCACTTTGTGAAATTTTCTCAAAGCGCTACGAAGTTCCGACATATCTGGCGCATGATCCGGACTGTCTTGTAGCATCGAATGTCTCCCTGTTTGGCGAAGATGTAATCCTTTTTCGTATCGATTATGGAATAGGTATGTCAGTGTTCAAAAACAGTGATTTTATCAAAGCCCCCGGAATGCTTGAAATTGGAAACACACTGGTTCAGACAGGAAACCATGAAATACAGACACTTAATGACATTGCAACGATTTCTGCTATCGAAAAAAAGACAGGCAAAAGTATAGATGAATTATCTTCACAGCATATCATTGAGGAAAAACAAATTCTACAGGAGGTTGCTGCCCAACTAGCAATATCAGTTGCAAATGTTGCACTTCTTTTTGATATATCTACAGTTCTTTTGAGCGGAAAGCTGATTGAGCAGGTGCCGCAAATCTTTATAGAGTTGGAAAAAAATCTGAGAATGTATCTTTTGGATCAGACGAGAATTTTCAAATACGATGAGAAACGTGCTGCAGCAGGTGCGGCCTGGATTGCAGTGGAAAGACAGCTTACAACATTTTAAACAAAAGCAAACGAAAAATATACAGAAACAACGGCATTGCCGGGAAAGAGAGGATTTCATGAAAGCAGTAGTTATTGAGAAACCAGGAAGTATGTTCATAAAAGATGTGCCGATTCCGGAACCGCCAAGAGATTTTGTGCGAATCAAAGTAAAACGTGCTGCGGTCTGTGCAACAGACCTTGAAGTACTGGATGGAAATATTGATGCAAACTATCCACTGACTCCCGGACATGAATGGAGCGGAATCGTGGATACAGTGGGAGAAGGCGTTGATCCAAAATGGATTGGAGAACGAGTGACAGGAAGCAATGATGTTGTATGTCTGACCTGTCCGGCATGTCGAAGAGGCGAGTGGCGTTACTGCAAGTCCTTTAAGGAAATAGGATTCAAAATGAATGGAGCTTACGCAGAATACGTGATCGTTCCGGCATACGGACTTTGCAAACTACCAGAAAACGTTTCCTTTGCACATGCAGCACTGGCAGAGCCGCTGGGAGTTGCACTTGGAACTATGAAAAAATCTCACGCAAAGCTTGGGGATACCTGCCTGATCATGGGAGCCGGATCCATTGGTCTCTGCACGCTGGTCGTTGCAAAAGCAATGGGACTTCGTGAAATCGTAGTATGCGCATCCAGCCGGGGCCGAGAAGAGCTTGCCAGAAAACATGGTGCGGATTATTTTATAGCAACAAAAGAACAAAACCTGGAAGAAGAAATGAAAAAAATTCATCCAGATGGAACGGATGTGATCATTGATGCGACTGGAATCGAAGAATGTATCCAACAGGCCCTGCGTCTCTGCAAAAAAGGCGGTACGGTGGTTCTTGAAGGATATGGACGGGGCAGGATCATGCAGATTCGAATTGATGATATCCACATCAATAACCTTCACGTGATCGGAGCTGGAAACAACTGGAATATGCATCAGAAAGCAATTGAGCTGATGGCTTCCGGTGTCGTAGACATCGAAGATTTTGTGTCAGAAACCATGCCACTGGAAGATTTTGAAAAAGCTATTTCGATGGTGCGAATGCGTCCAAGTGGATTTGTCAAAGCGGAGTTTCAGCCATGATCGCGGGAATCGATCTGGGAACGTCTTCCGTAAAAATCGTTTGTGTGGATCAGGACGGAAATATTCAGAAAGCAAGCTGCCGTTATAGGGAAAATACCGTAGATGAATGGCTGTGGGCGATCCGGGAAGCTTTTCGTCGGCTTGATACACAAAAAATCACAGCAATTTCTCTTTCTTCACAGGTGGGGACTTACATCATGGAGGATGAACTTCTTTCCTGGAGAGCGAGCGGTGGAGAGGAAGAACTGAAAGAATTACTGGAAACGTTTAGCACAGGGGAATTTGTAACAGAGATTTCGATGATACATCCGTCTCTGATATCTTATCCGATTCCGAGGATTCATTATCTGCAGAAACGGACGGAGCCGGATCATATACCACAAGCCATCTGCCAGCCAAAAGAATGTATTTGCCGTTATCTGACCGGAAAAAATGTCAGCGACCAGTATTCCTGGAGAGGACTGGCGAATCAGGAGACCGGGAAATACAGTCAGAAATTCCTTAATTACCTTGGAATTTCCGATAAAGTATTACCGACTTTGAAGTCCCCATTTAAAACGGCAGGAAGATTACTTGAAGAACCGGCAAACGAGTGTGGATTAAATCCGGGAATCCCGGTTTATACAGGCTGTAACGATTTTTATGCCTCACTTCTTGGCATGGGAATTGTGAAACCGGGCGACTGTTTTGATGTGACGGGAACCAGCGAACATATGGGAATGATCACAGAGAAACTGGTGTGGGATGATCAGGTGATCGCTTCTCCGTATCTGAATGGATACGTGGCATATGGAGTGACAGCATCCAGTGGCGGATCATTGGATTTCGGACTGCGGGAACTGGATCTTATAAATGTCAGCTACGAAAAGTATCAAAACAAAAAGAAACTGCCGATTTTTCTTCCATATGTAAATGGAGAGCGTGCACCAATCTATGATTCACAGGCACGCGGCGTTTTCTTTGGAATCGAGGCGGATACAACGAGGGAAGACATGGCATATGCCGTGATGGAAGGTGTTGCTTTTTCTACATGGCATATTATGGAGAAACTGTCAAAGGAAAATATCCGTCAGATTATATGTGCCGGCGGTGCGACAAGAAACAAAAATCTTCTGAAGCTAAAAGCGGATTTGTTCGGTGTTCCGTTTGTGCGGGCGAAGGAAGAAGATACTTCCGGGTATGGTGCCTGTCTGATCGGAGCGGTCGGGGAAGAGTGGTATCCGGACATTGAGACGGCAGTTAAGAATATGTGCAGTTATGATTCTACAATCATACCGCAGGAGAACAGGAAGTTACAGGACAGATTTCAGTTATATAAAAACATATACACAGATTTAAAACAGGAATTTAAAGAATTCAGGAGGATAAGTCAATGAGCTGTGTGATTTTTGGAGCAGGAAAAATAGCAAGAGGTTTTATTGCCCATCTTTTAAGCCTTTCCGATATTGATTTTGTATTTGTAGAAAAAGTAGATGCGTTGGTTGATCTGATCAATGAACGTGGTCAGTACACCATCAACATTCTTGGAGCACCGGAAAAAAATTACGTTGTAAAAAATGCCCATGCCCTGAAGTTCAGCCAGGTGGATGAGATTACAGAAGCAATCGCAGATGCCGATGTTGTATTTGATGCAGTCGGTGGAAAAAATCTTCATGAAATTGTACCGTTTTATATCAAAGGTGTCGAGGCAAAAGCGAAAAAGGGTGGTTACCTCAATTTTGTTACCTGCGAAAACTGGAAACAGCCGGCAAAGATCCTTAAGGATGGCGTAGAAGCCGGTATTTCCGAATCTGCAAAGGAATATCTTGATAAATACGTTGGATTTACAGAATCCGTTATTATGCGTTCCGGAATTGAGGCACCGAAGAAATTACTGGAAAAAGATCCGCTGATCGTCAATGTGCAGGACTACTGGTATCTTCCGGTAGATGCGGACCGTGTTAAAGGCAAACTGCCGGAAATCAAATATATGGATGCACTGACAGAATTTACAGGATTTCTGGAAAGAAAATTCTATACATATAATGCAGCAAACGGAAGTACTTCTTTCCTGGGGGCGTTGCTTGGATATAAAGTTCTGGCAGAAGCCGCACATGATGAGCGAATCCTGAAAGTGCTGGATGGTGTATACCATGAAACAGGAAAAGCGCTTTCCCAAAAGCATGGAATTCCGCTGGAAGATCAGATGGCATTTACCCGGACATCCCTGCACAAATTACAGGACTATACAATTGTAGATTCCATTGAAAGAAATGCCCGTGATCCACTCAGAAAGCTTGGTAAGGATGACCGTCTGGTAGGCTCTGCGCGAATGGTACTTGCCTGCGGCATTAAACCGGAGAGCCTTTGTACAGCAATCGCAGCAGCTATATATTACAGAAATCCGGAAGATCCAAGTGCAGTTGAACTTGAGAAAATTGTAAAAGAAGAAGGAATTGACGCAGTTCTTGAAAAAGTATGTGGAATAAAACCAAATGGAGAACTGGGATTAATGATCAAAGAAAAAATTGAGAAAATCAAAGAATGGGGATGGCTTAAAAATGAATAAGATCATGATTATCGGGGCAGGAAAGACCGGAAGAGGATATCTTGCCAGACTGTTAAAAGAATCCGATAAAGAAATCTGCTTTGTGGATAAAGATGTTGTACTGGTTCAGAAATTACAGGAAAAGAAAAATTTTCTCATTCACTTTTTTGGAAAAGTAAGAGAAGATTTTGAGGTAAAAGATTATGCGGCTGTTACCTGGGAGGAAGCTGATTTTACAGATACATCACTGATACTTGTTTCTGTAGGAGGCACAAATCTGACCGATGTCGGAAATGCCTTAAAAGAAAAACTGATCGCAGACTATCATTACGATATCATTACCTGTGAAAATTCTTCTCATCCGGCACAGGTTCTGGGGAAAGCAATCGGGGAAGGCTTTGATCTTTCCATCAGCGAGTCTACTGTATTCTGTACAACGATTGAGACTGAAGGAACAGAGCTGGATATCAACTCCGAAAACTACCCATACCTGCAGTGTAATGCAGATCTTCTCCCAGGCTTTGTAAGTGACATGCCAGGAATTCGTCCTCTGAAAGATTTTGGAGATTTCCTTACAAGAAAACTGTATACTTATAATGCTGCAAGCTGCGTGCTGGCATATCTGGGAGCTATAAAAGGATATACTGATTACAGGGATGCCGGAAAAAATCCGGAGATTCTGGAAAAACTGGATCGAAATTATGAAATGACTAATAAAGTTCTCTGCGAAGTATATGGATATGATCCAAAAGACCAGGAAGAGTTTTCTGCACTTTCCAGAGCAAAATTTACAAGTCAGGTCATCGTTGATACTATTGACAGGAATGCGAGAGAGCCGCAGCGTAAACTCCAGGACAAAGAAAGAATCATCGGACCGATGAAACTGATTTATGAACATGGAATTATGCCTGATGTACTGATCGAGACAGCAGCGGCTGCACTTCTTTATGATAAAGGGGAGGTATGGCTGGAAATCAAGAAGAGTCATACTCCGGGAGAGATTCTGAAGGAAATCTGTAATCTTCATCCAGGGGAAGTTCTTTATGAAAAAATCTTGAAGAAATTTGAAGAACTGCGTTCTTTATAAACCCTGAGAGGAGAATCTCACAGTTGACTTGTTGGGAACTGCCCAACTGCCCGCCAGATTCTTTGAAAATAAATTACACGTTATAAGCAATGTTAGAAACACCTATCTGATCGGCGAACAGGCGGACGGTATGATGTAGTGTGCAGAATTGGACAGGATGCATAAATATAGATTAGGCAGTTGTCAGGAATGACAGCTGCCTTTTTCCGTGTTTGCGCGCCATGGGCGCGCTCTAACGGGTGCAAGTCCCGAACATGCCCAGATAGTGGGAAGTGTATAGCCGAACAGCAAGGGTGTCTATCGTGAGGTAGAATCTGAAGGAAGCTGTAAGCAAATCTCTGGTCCGACGAACAGAAATCACATATAAGGCTAGGCTACGAGAGATAA
>CAKRLC010000114.1 GCA_934358955.1 uncultured Roseburia sp.
ATTACACAAAAAAGGTGCCCTGGCACATTCTCTCACCTGCAGCAGTTGCTTGCACCATCTGCTTTATACGCCGCAGCGCGTCCTTTGCGTAATTTTATTGCAACACGCTGACTTTTACCTGGCAGCGGATTTCTTTGTAACCATTGCTACCCTGACGCTGTACAACAACTTCCACTGTTTCATCCGGCTCGAGAGAGAGTAGTTTTATCTCATATCCGTCTACTGACACAACCGGATCCTTATCTATCTCCGTAATAATATCTCCACTCTGCAGACCTGCTGCCATTGCAGGTGAATCCATCTTTACTTCCCTGATATAAACACCTTTTGGAATGTCATTTTCTTTTGCGATCGTATTCGTAACTGTCGTAATCTCCAGTCCGATATATGGAATGTCTTTATTATTAGACAGCATCTCGATCACCGGCTTTAATTCTGAGATTGCAATTGCAGTCAGTGTATTCTGCTGCGCATCGTTGCTAAAGCCCTGTGTTACTAATCCGATCACCTCACCCTGCAGATTGATCAATACACCGCTTCCGCTCTTGCTGCCTACAATATCTGTTGTAAAAATCGCATAGTTTGCATCAATCGTAGACACCGAATAGGCTGTCGATGTGATATTTCCGGTTAAAATCGAATAATTTGCCCCAAGCGGACTTCCTACTGCAAGCGCCAGCGTTCCCTGATTCACGGCAAATGAATTTCCAAGGACCGCCACGGAAACTGCCTTCATCGTGCTTTCATCGATCTTAGATATCGGAACACTGAGAACTGTAATTCCTGTATTTCCATCGTATTTTTTAATGGAGGCTTCCACAGAAACATCATTCACAAATGTTACATACACAGACTGTGCCCCTGATATTACTTTCTTTTCGGTAAGGATCAGCATCTCTTGTCCATTATCAGCAATGATAATTCCGGATCCCTGTCCTTTGCTTTCATATGCATTGTTAAACCAATCTGTATTACTTTTTACTCCTGTCACTGCAACGATCGACCGGTTTGCTTCTTTTCCGATCGCATACATTTCATTCTGTAATGTCTGATAATCATCCAGCGTTAAGGATTCATAAATGACCTGCGGTTCTTCTGTTGCTTCACTTTCTGCTGTCTCTGACTCCTGTTCTTCCGTCTCTGTTTCTGTTTCCGGTTCATCCTTAGGAATCGTGATCTGCGGATCTTCCTTCGGATGCAGAGCATCCTCTATAACCGGCTGACTGACCGTAAAAACAAGACTGGCAATGATTCCGAAAATAATTGCAAGTAAAATCGTCAGCCCGACTCTTGTCAGAATCCTCTTCTTATTCACAGGTTTTTCTTTTATCTTTTCATTGATAAATTCATATTTATCTTTGTCCTTTTCCTGCATGGTTTCCTTTCCTGGTACACAGCATATCCGGCACCGTAAAAATCGCAAATAAACATACAAGTCCTTTGCTTATTATAAATTGAAACACATAGCCTTGCAATAGTTTCTTTTGTTTGTGATTTCTTTAACATTCCTCTTTTTACCCTTTTCTTCCTTTCCAGTTTGTTCTATAATAAAGTTGAATTTTTTTGATCAGCAAGTATTTTTTATGGAGCAATATCATGAACGAAAAAGTGTTAAAAACATTAGAATATCATAAAATTTTATCCCAGCTTTCCGAATATGCGTATAGTCCGGAAGCTAAAAAGAGATGTCTTAAGCTTGTCCCGATCACAGACCGGACACAGATCGAGCATTTGCAGCTTCAGACTAAAGATGCCTTGAGCCGGATTTTTAAATGTGGAAGTCTGTCTTTTTCCGGTGTGCACAGTGTAAATGATTCTTTAAAACGATTAGAGATCGGTGGCGCCTTAAGCGCGGCAGAACTGCTTTCGATCTGCTCCCTGCTTGAAGCAGCCAAACGTGTGAAAGCATTCTCGCGTTCTGAAAAAGATGAGATGCCTGACGATTCTCTGACAGCTTTTTTTACTGATATCGAACCGCTTACTCCACTCTATGATGAGATTAAACGCTGTATTCTCGCTGAAGATGAGATTGCCGATGACGCAAGCAGCACACTGAAATCTATCCGCCGCTCTATGCGCGGTATGAATGACAAAATACGCGCCCAGATGAATCACATGATCAATAACACAACCACCCGCAGTTATCTGCAGGATGCCGTTATTACAATGCGTGATGGCCGTTACTGCCTTCCGGTCAAAGCCGAGGCAAAGTCACAGATTCCTGGTATGGTACATGACCAGTCTTCATCTGGTTCCACCCTTTTCATTGAGCCAATGGCGGTGGTGAACCTGAATAATGAATATAAAGAACTTCTCCTTAAGGAAAAGGAAGAGATTGAGAAAATCCTCGCAAATTTAAGCAATCTCACAGCTGATTTTTCTGAACAGATTGCCTCAGACTATACCATTCTTTCTGAGCTTGATTTTATTTTCGCCAAGGCAGCCTATGCGCAGACCTACAATGGCGCTGCACCAACCTTTAATGATGATGGCTACCTGCACATAAAAAAAGCCCGCCATCCTTTACTGGACAAGAAAAAAGTTGTTCCGATCGATGTCATGCTTGGAAAGGATTTCAAGCTTCTGATCGTAACCGGACCTAACACAGGTGGAAAAACTGTTTCCTTAAAAACAGTTGGGCTGCTTACTTTAATGGGGCAATCCGGCCTGCACATTCCTGCTTCTGAACGCTCCGAGCTTGGTATTTTTGATGAAGTATATGCTGATATCGGCGACGAACAGAGTATCGAGCAGAGTTTAAGTACTTTCTCTTCCCATATGGTCAATATCGTGCGTATTCTGAAAAAGGCAGATGACAGATCGCTTGTTCTTTTTGATGAGCTGTGTGCCGGAACAGATCCGACGGAAGGTGCTGCACTTGCAATCTCCATCCTGTCTAAGTTACAGCTTTATGGCGCACGCACAATGGCAACCACCCATTACAGCGAGCTTAAGGTTTTTGCGCTCTCCACTCCTGGCGTTGAAAATGCCTGCTGCGAATTTAATGTTGAGACATTAAGTCCAACCTACCGCCTCTTAATCGGAATTCCTGGAAAAAGTAATGCCTTCGCCATCTCTGAAAAACTTGGACTTGGGAAAGATCTTATTGAAGATGCCAAAACGCGCATCAGTGAGAACGATGGAAACTTCGAAGATCTTCTTGCAGATCTTGAGAAGAGCCGTCTGACGATTGAAAAAGAGGAACTCGAAATTAATCGCTATAAGGAAGAGATCCAGACTTTAAAAGAACGTTTAGAGCAAAAACAGGAGAAACTTGATGCAAGCCGTGACAAGATCCTGCGTGAAGCGAATGAAGAAGCTTATCGTATTTTAAAGGAAGCAAAAGACGTTGCTGATGAGACGATCCGCAATTTCAACAAATATGGAAAATCTGGTGCTCCAGTCAGTGAAATGGAAAAAGACCGTTCAAAGCTGCGCGACAAGATGAACGACCGCCAGAAGAAAATGTCGGAACAGCAAAAACAGTCTTCTGTCAATCACAAGGTTCCAAAGAAGCTCCGTATCGGTGACAGCGTCAAGGTGATCAGTATGAATTTGAAGGGCACTGTCCACACACTTCCAAATGCCAAAGGAGATCTCTATGTGCAGATGGGCATTCTTCGATCCCTGGTAAATATTAATGACCTCATCCTGTTAGATGAAGATTCACCTATGATGGCAAATGCCAAAGTAAATAAGACTGGTGCAGGAAAAATCCGCATGAGCAAATCCGCTTCGATCTCACCGGAAATTAATCTGATCGGCAAAACTACTGACGAAGCGATTTCTTTACTGGACAAATATTTAGATGATGCGTATCTGTCCCATCTTTCTTCTGTCCGCATCGTACATGGAAAAGGAACCGGTGCACTCCGCAATGCCGTGCATACCTATTTAAGACGGCAAAAACACATAAAGTCCTTCCATCTTGGTGAATATGGTGAGGGCGATGCAGGTGTGACAATAGCAGAATTTAAGCAATAATAAGGAGGATTCTATATGGTAGCAAAACAGAAAATACTGATCGTCGATGACGATAACAATATTGCAGAACTGATCTCGCTTTATCTGATGAAAGAGTGCTTTGATACAAAAATCGTAAATGACGGAGAAGAGGCTCTGATCGCTTTTGACCAATACAATCCAAATCTGATTCTGTTAGATCTGATGCTCCCTGGTATTGATGGCTATCAGGTATGCCGTGAGGTACGTGCCAAGGCAAATGTCCCGATCATTATGCTATCTGCCAAAGGTGAAATCTTTGATAAAGTACTCGGTTTAGAGCTTGGTGCCGATGACTATATTATGAAACCTTTTGACTCCAAGGAACTCGTGGCCCGCGTAAAAGCTGTTTTAAGACGCTATCAGCCTGTAAAAACAGAAGAACCTGCTCCGGATCTGAAATGCGTACAATATCCGGATCTTGTTGTTAATCTTTCAAATTATTCCGTGATCTATCAGGGGCGTGCGATCGATATGCCGCCAAAAGAGCTTGAATTATTGTATTTTCTGGCTTCTTCTCCAAATCAGGTATTTACCAGAGAGCAGCTGCTTGATCATATCTGGGGCTATGAATATATCGGTGATACACGTACCGTCGATGTCCATGTAAAACGACTGCGTGAAAAGATCAAAGACCACGCAAACTGGAGTCTTGCCACTGTATGGGGAATCGGTTATAAATTCGAGGTGCGGAACACATGAAACGTACACTATATCCCAAATTACTGGCTGGCTACCTGCTGTTTGGCCTGCTCGGCTTTCTGATCATTGCAACCTTTACTTATCATATTACATTCAATCATCTTGAGAAAAAGGAAGCACAGAATCTATACCGTGAGGCAGCACTGATCTCTTCTAATTACGCACAGAATTATTTTAAAGACTCCATGACTCTTGATGAGATCAGTTTACAGCTTGCAACACTTAGTACTTACCTAAATGGTGATATCTGGATCATTGATGCCCAGGGGAATATATTATTAAATACTTCTCCCGACGCATCTGATGATTCTGTCGCACAATTTGATATGACTGATTTTGGAAGCAGCTATTATAAAGTCGGTGATTTTTATCATTATTTTTCAGAAGATATGCTCAGTGTCTTCTCGCCGATCACGGTAAACTATAAAGTACGCGGTTATGTCATCATTCACAAACCAGAAGGGGCAATCACTTCAGCAGCAAATGATCTGTCCGTGATCGCATATAAATCACTTGCCCTTATTTTTGCAGCCGCCTTTGTTGTTCTGATCCTGTTTACGCTGGTTGTATATATTCCTATCCGCCGGATTACCCATGCAGCAGATGAGTATGCTGCTGGAAATTTTGATGCCAAGATCAATGTCCATTCAAATGACGAAATTGGTTATCTTGCAGCCTCATTAAATTATATGGCAAATGAGTTAAATACACTTGAAGATGACCAGCGAAAGTTTATTTCCAATGTCTCTCATGATTTCCGTTCACCTCTTACTTCGATCAAAGGCTATGTCGAGGCTATGTTGGACGGTACAATCCCAGTGGAAATGCAGGAAAAATACTTAAATATTATTTTATTTGAAACAGACCGTCTGAATAAGCTGACAAAGAGCCTTTTAGAGCTGAATAAGTTTGGTTCACATGGTGTTATGTTAGATATTTCCAGATTTGACATTAATCAGACGATAAAAACAACTCTTCGTACTTTTGAGGGAACATGTTCTGGCCGTCAGATCCGTTTTGATCTGATCTTATGCGGTGAACAGTTATTTGTTTCCGCTGACTTCAGTAAAATACAACAGGTACTTTATAATTTGATCGACAATGCGATTAAGTTCAGCCATGCTAATTCTGTGATCAAAATTGAAACCACTGAGAAAAACGAAAAAGTTTTTGTCTCCATCAAAGATACCGGAATCGGTATTCCAAAAGACAGCCAGAAAAAGATCTGGGAACGCTTCTATAAAACAGATTTATCCCGCGGAAAAGATAAACGGGGAACCGGTCTGGGGCTTTCGATTGTAAAAGAAATCATTCAGGCACACGGTGAAAACATCAACTGCATCAGTACGGAAGGCGTTGGAACAGAATTTATCTTTACGTTGCCACTGGCAGAAGATACTCACTAAAAACCATAAAAAGAACTCCTGCGTCCGATTCCAGACTCAGGAGTTCTTTTTATGTGGTTCTTTCTGTTTCCAGAAAGCTTTGCTTTTCTTAAGATTATACTAACTCAAGTAATACTTCTAAAGCGCCATCACCTTTACGCTGACCGATTTTAACGATTCTTGTGTAACCACCATTACGGTTAGCATATTTTGGAGCGATCTCATCAAATAATTTTGCTGTAAGATCAACTTCTTTTGTATTTTTCTTCTTACCGGCAGCTGCTGTAGGTACTTCTGTTACAGTGTAAAGAACTTTCAGCATCTCTCTTCTAGCATGAAGACGGGAAGGCATATCTTTCTTGATTGTCTTTTCAACTTCATCGTATACAGTAACTTTCTTACCATCTACAACTTCTTTTACTCTCTTGCCATCAGCATCTTTGCGAGCAACTTTTGCTTTTACAGTAACTTCTTCGAAGTTATCTTTTTCTCTTACTGCCATTGCAATAAGACCTTCAGCGATTTTACGTACTTCTTTTGCTTTTGCTTCAGTTGTAACGATTTTACCATTCTGAAGTAATGCTGTTACCTGTCCTCTTAATAATGCTTTTCTCTGGCTAGATGTTCTGCTTAATTTACGATATTTTGCCATTTTTTTAATCCTCCATTTGTGGTGTACATCCGGCCACGCTCTTTGGACTTACTTACCGAATGCCTGTTATCATTGTTGCCACTCATGAAAACGTGAAGTATTGCTTCACACGGACATACTGCATGCTCTTTGGACTTACTATTTCTGCCCGTTTTTCATAAGGTATCGATTGAACGTTAGTTGTTCAAGGATATACATAAGGTACCCTTTGAACATTAGGAGTTCAAAGGGAAGCGCGTAGCAAAGCTACGCTTTACTCCTCACCCTGGTTTAACTGAAGTCCTAACTCTTTTAATTTTGCTAAAACTTCTTCTAAAGACTTACGTCCAAGGTTACGAACTTTCATCATGTCTTCCGGAGTTCTGTTTGTTAATTCTTCAACAGTGTTGATGCCTGCTCTCTTTAAGCAGTTGAAAGAACGTACAGATAATTCCAGTTCATCGATGTTCATCTCAAGAACTTTTTCTTT
>CAKRLC010000115.1 GCA_934358955.1 uncultured Roseburia sp.
CAAACCATGTTTACCATGGTCACAAGTGCGAGTACCCATGCTAAGGAAGCTCCCCAGCGAACTAAATGTCTTTTTCCCTTTGGTGCAATAAAATGTGCAGCTACTAATAATACAATCAATACTAAAATAGAAATAAGGATTGCATAAACGTATCCGCTGCAGTTTGTTACATAAGTTGTAACGTCTGCTTCACTGACACCAAGACCTCCTAAAATAGGAGCCAGAATCGAAATAATTAACTCGATCATTTCTAAATCCTCCCAAGATTTATTTTTGTCCGAACCGGACGATGGTTCATACTTTATCATAAAATCTTTTTCCCTAGGAAAATTTGCATAATCTGCACTTATTTCGCATAAACGGTTTTTGTAATTGTCACTTTTAGACAAAATAACAACTACGTTTTTGTGTATTATATCCAAAAACAATTTGTGTTTTGTCCATTCCATGGTGGAACAGAAGGGCTTGCGTCATTCATTTCCTAACTCTGCTGCACCGCCTTCATCGGGATCAGGATCTTCATCTCGAACCAGTTCTCCTTCGCGTCGATACTGACCGCCCCATCATACTTGCCGACCGTATAGCGGATACTCTTGATCCCATAGCCATGGAACTCCTTCTCCTTCTTCGTCGTCAGAAGCCGTCCTTCCTTCATCTTCAGGTCACCCTCATAATAATTCTCAAAACGCAGGATTAAGAAGTTCTTCTGTTGTGACACCGTCACATGAATCAGGCGCTTCTCTTTGTCCTCAATCTTAAGCTCACACTCGATCGCATTATCCAGCGCATTTCCGAAAATACTGCAAATATCCATGATATCCATGAAATCAAGCAGCGTTCCATCTGCCACGCAGGTGAATGTAATGTCATGTTTGGAACAGTAAAGGCTCTTGCTGGTCAGTACCGTGTCTAATACCTTGTTACCGGTCTTATTTTGTGCCTCATACTGTTTGATTTCATCTTCCATATGGTTTAAGAACTCATTTCTTTTTTCCGGGTCTGTCTCGCTTCGAAGGACAGCGATCTGGTGCTTTAAATCATGATATTTGTAATTGATCAGGTCAATGCTCTCCCTCGACTGCTTATACTGAATATACTGGTTCTGTAAAACACTCTGGACTGCTTCAAGCTCTCTTCGCACACGCAGTTCTCCGCACTGAATGAGATGTGCATAGAGGATCGCGATGCCTCCGAGATCCACGATGGTACGGATCTGACCGACCCCGGCTGCATAGCCGTCCACAGACACACCGGTCGCTGAAATAAAACTTAAGTTGCTGACGGCAAAAACTGCAATTCCGATTACCATGGCAGAGAAATATTCCCGGATATTGATATTTAAATCGCCATCTTTCGGCAGATGCGGCTGCAATAATCTTTCCAATACAAGCCAGATCACTCCATACACCGCCAGAAGCAGCAGGAGCCTTCCTGCACGCCCTGGCATCCCGCCTGACCATCCCATACACACAATTTGCCACTCCAGGGATGCCATAAACTCTGCCACAACAAATGCAATCATTCCAAAATACCCTGCATCGCGGAAGTTCACCTCACAGCACAGGCAGATAAATCCAATCATAAACAGCACTGCAGCCGCCATACACGGAATCCAGAAATAGATTGCAACATTCCCCGTTGCCACAAGAAAAACAGACTGCAGTACAAGCATCCCGGCTGCAATCAATCCCGTTTTCCACCATTCAAATCTTTTTTTCAAAGATACAATAAAAATCATACAGGCAGCCCACTCTGCGATTGCAGTATACAGACGTGGGATGTCCGGCATCAGCTGGTTTAACATATTATTTCACAACCTCTCCCCAGTAATCCGTCAACGCTTCCATAAACTCCTTCTTCCGCGACCGGCTTAGAAGAAGCGATTCCCCTTTCACTATCGCACAGCCGTCCTGAATTCCGTCCACATGCTGCAAATTGATCAGATACCCTTTATTTCCACGGCAGAAGTTCAGATCAGAAAGCTTCTCCTCAATCTCCTTCATAGTGCCGACGGACTCATAATCTCC
The DNA here is from genome assembly GCA_934358955.1 of uncultured Roseburia sp. Taxonomy (GTDB): domain Bacteria; phylum Bacillota; class Clostridia; order Lachnospirales; family Lachnospiraceae; genus Roseburia. The sequence continues at coordinate 2,028 of CAKRLC010000115.1, forward strand.
CAAAATTGTGTGCAAAATCAGGGTATGTCCCTGACTCTCGATGTAATAGATATTGGCAATATTGATGCGCACCGCACCGCCCTTAATATTGACCGTAATGACCTTCTGTTCGCGCTTCTTCATGCGTCCGATCGCACGGTTTAACCTCTGGGAAAAAGCGAAGTAGGACACCGGCTTTAGCACATAGTCGAGTGCATCCACCGCATAGCCGCGGATCGCATACTGCGCCATATTGGTGATAAAAATAATAACCACTTCCGTGTCCACCTTCCGGATCTCCTCCGCCGCAGACATGCCGTCCATGAACTTCATCTCCACGTCCATCAGGATAATGTCGAACTGGGATTTGTATTTATGGACGATCTGATCCCCGTCGGAATAGACCGTGATATCAAAAATCTCATTATTTTCTTTTTCGTACTGGTGTAAAAAATCCTGAAGCTGCTTTGCGTACAGTGCTTCATCCTCTACGATTGCAATGTTGATCATCTAATCCACTGACCTCCAATTAAGACTTTCTTTTCCTCTAAGGTGAAACCGTAATGTCTGAACTGTTCCTTCTACCTGCTATATTATCATAATTGAATGTCACTTAAAACTATTTTGTGCAGCTTTATCCAGCTTCTAAAATGAAATTTCAGGTTTCTATCTCAACAACGGTATTCGAATTGACCTTTTTCTATATCTGTTGTAAACTTTTCTTAGTGCCCAGGATCTCTTATCCGGCGTCATCAAACAGAAAGGAGTGCTTTTCCTTGTCAAAAAAATCATCCAGAATTTCCATACATTCACTCAGTTTCCGCATCCTTGTACTTTTATTTTTCATGATTGTTTTTTTCCTGGGGCTGGCCATCTACAATAATACAGCTGCTTTCAGATTTCTGTTAGAGCGTATCCATGAAAACTCTGAAAATGCACTCGTTCTTTATCAGAAGAACTTAGATGAAAATCTTTCCCGCACGGAGACCTATCTGTATTCTTACGCTTTTAACGATGCGGATCTCCTTTCCCTGCAGTCTGCAGAACCTCAGACAACAGACTGGTATGTACTCTTAAATCGAATCAAGACAAGTTTTAACAGTTCCTCCCCTCTTTATACCGTAAACGGCTTTTTCTGTTATCAGGTTTCAACAGACACATTGATTCTTTCTGATAAAACAGAGAACCAGGTTCCCCTGCTTTTTCATACGATCCATGATATTGTACAGGCAGAAGAAGCTCCTCATCCGGACTGGTTTCTGATTGATTTTGGAGGGAAGCATTATCTGTTCCGGATTATGAATGTCAATGGCTGCCGGCTTGGCGCCTATGTTTCCACAAACAATCTTCTCTCTACATTAAATAATGAGAAGAGTCCGGACAGTCTTTTGTATTTTTCTGATGATTCGCTTCTTCTGCGTTCACCCGATACAGATGTACAGCTTGATTCTTCCGCTTTAAAATGGAGACGCTATCCTTCTTATCAGATCGATGATGATTCCTGGATGGCGATTTCACAGAACCTGGAGGAATCTTCTCTTTCACTCACTTTGCTTTTAAAATTTTCAGAATATTCGCAATATCAATCCGAATATTATATGCTTGCCCTGATCGTCTCTCTGGCACTGTTTGGTATCTGGCTCATTTTATTTGCCTCCCTGCATCACTGGGTACTCCATCCTGTCCGGACACTGACAGGTGCTTTGGAACAGCTTCGAAGCGGAGATCTTGACGTACGGATTCCCGGCAAAAATCAATTAACGGAATTTCAGGCAATGACAGATTCTTTTAACAGCATGGTAGAAGAAATTGACAGCTTAAAAATTGAAAATTATGAAAAAAAGTTATCCAAGCAAAAAATAGAGGCCCTTTACTTAAAACAACAGATCACACCACATTTCATGATCAACTGTTTAAATACCATTTACCAGCTTACAGAAAACGATCATTCTGACCTGGCAAGACAGATGATACAGGATTTGAGCAATCATCTGCGCTACACACTCTCTTCCGGTCAGAGTGTATCCCTCGCAGAAGAGCTTCGTCTTGTTCAGAATTATGTGGATCTTTCCTCCATCCGCTATCCGGATGCCTTAAAACTTCATATTTTCTGTAATGAAGCATTAAAAAATGCAACTGTTGTTCCACTTCTGCTTTTAAACTTTGTTGAAAATACCATTAAATATGAGACATCTCTTGGTCAGCTTCTTTCCATATACATTGATATCTGGGAACAGGAGGAAAATAATTGCAGTATTCTTCACATCCGTATCTGGGATACCGGGCGTGGCTTCTCGAAGGATATGCTGCAAAAACTAATTTCCATTGATTCGTATATTAACTCAGAGGGAGAGCATATCGGCATCACAAATGTCGTACTGCGTCTTCGTCAGCTTTTTCCGGATGCCATGTTTTCTTTTTCTAACCGTCCGGATGCCGGTGCACAGATTGACATTCATTTTCCTTATGTTCCGTTTTTCTGGGCAAGCAACGAAAACATCCTATAAATCTTTTTATTCAGGAGGCTTCTATGAATCTTTTAATAGTCGATGATGAATATTACACGGTACAAAGTATCGAAGCCAAAGTCCGCCAGCTTCGACCTGATTTTGAGCAGATTTACTGTGCCTACAGTATGCAGCAGGCCTTAGGCATCTTCTCAGAAAATCAAATTGACATTATGATCTGTGATATTGAGATGCCTTCCGGCTCCGGTCTTGAGCTTCTCGACCAGATCCGCCAGGCTCACTATGACACCGTCTGCATTTTTCTGACCGCATATGCCAAATTTGAATATATTTCCCGGGCAATGAAGCTTTCCAGCAGTGATTATCTGCTCAAGCCGGTTGATGATGCTACCCTTGCAGCCGCTTTGTCCAAAGCTTATATGCAGTGTGAAAAACAGCAAAAGGACAAACTTAATACACTGCATGCCAATTACTGGAAAGAATCTGAACTGCCTCTTGTTGAACAATTTTTTCTGGATCTCTTAAACGGAAGTATTTTTTCTTCTCAAACTGAGATTGCAGACGAGATCCGTTCCCGCCATCTCGACAGCACTCTCATTCAGCAACCGTTTCTTTCTCTTCTGATTCAGACCGGACCCTTTTACTCCATTACCTCGTCCGGCAACAGAAGCTTATATGAGTTCGCTTTAAAAAATATCGTACGGGAATATTTCTTTCAGGAGTACGAACTGCCTGTCACAATTCGCGTATTGGACAGTTTTTATCTGCTGCTCCTTCCCGCTTCCGGACATCCGCATCAGGAAGTTGTTGACCGTTGCCAGAATGCACTGTCCGACTTTGTAACCCATTTTCCGTTTTCCATCAATTTTTTTATTTCTTCCGATGTGCATCTACCGGAAGATTTGCACAGAACTTTTCTTTCCATGGAAAATTATGCCCAAAAAAATGTTACTTATGAAAACCATGTTTTTGATCTTGCCCTCGAAAACACAAGTCAGACATCGTTTTCTTCCCATCCGCTTCCTGCCGACCGCTGGACTGAGCTGCTCTCTATCGGCAAAACAGAACAGCTTCAGATTGAAGTATTTACTTACCTGAATCAGATGAGAAGCTCCGGCACCGCAACCCGCGAATTTCTGACCGGTTTTTATTATCAGTTTTTACAGCTTCTGTTTCGCCAGATGGATCAGCAAACCTCTGAGGCCGAAACATTCCATCAACGGATTACAATCGCCTCACCGGAACAGACATTTTCTTCTTTTGACAATTTAAAAACCTGGATCACGGACAGTCTGGCCTTCCTGTCTGAGAGCCGCCATATTCTTGCCTCCCAGACCACCGCTGTATCCACTGTGAAAGCTTATATTGAATCGCATCTCTCTGAGGAACTCGACCGCGATACACTTGCCTCTATGGTCTATCTGAATGCGGACTATCTGTCACATCTTTTCAAAAAGGATACCGGAAGTTCCCTCATTAACTATATTATTGACCGCAGAATTGCCCGCTCCAAAGAACTTCTTTTAAAAGGCGAGATGAATATCCGTGATATTGCCATCACATGTGGCTTTCAGAATATTTCTTATTTCTCCCGCCAGTTTAAAAAATCAACAGGAATGACCCCACGACAGTTTCGCAAGCAGTAAAAAAGAATCCTGATTTCCATTTAATTGAAAATCAGGATTCTTTTTTAACCCTTTACACCTCCGAGTGTAATTCCTTTTACAAAGTTTTTCTGAATGAATGGGTATACAATAATAATCGGTAAAATACCAAGCGCAGCCATTGCCATCCGCACTGTTCCGGAAGGGATCTGTGCCAGTCCCTCTCCTGCATTTGCAACACTGCTTGCATTCTGCGTCAGTGCCTGGATGTTTTGCATCATACGGTTCAACAGGTTCTGGATACTGTAGAGATCTGTTCTTTTTGTCAGATAAATATATCCATTATTCCAGTCATTCCAGTATGCAATGCCGGAAAACATGGCAACAGTCGTAATGATTGGCTTTGACAACGGAATGGCAATTTTCCACATGGTCTGGAACTCGCTGGCTCCATCGATATAAGCAGCTTCCAAAATCTCATCCGGCACTCCTGTCACAAAATAACTCTTCATCAGAAGAACATTAAAAGGACTCATTAGAAGTGAAGGAACTAACAACCCCCAGAATGTATCCTTGATATGAAAGAGTGTTGTATAATTAATGTAAGTCGGTACAAGTCCACCATTAAACAACATCGTAAAGAATACCAGGAACGTCAGGATATTCCTGCCCGGAAGTCCTTTCTTGGAAAGTCCGTATGCCAGACAGGTTGTAAACATCAGATTTAAAATAACACCTGTTACTGTCAGTACAATAGACATTCCAAACGCTTTCAATACCATGGAACTGCTGGCAGAAAAAATCCATTCATATGCATATAAACTCCATTTTTCCGGAAAAAAGGAATATCCATTCTGTAATAATGTACTATTGTCTGTCATGGAAGAAATGAACATCAAAAGGATCGGGATAATTGCAAGCAATGTCAGGATCGTCATAATCAGATGTCCAAAAAAGTTATAAATCTTGTCTTCTCTTGTTTTCATGTTATGCCTCCTAGATCAATGCACTGTCTTT
>CAKRLC010000116.1 GCA_934358955.1 uncultured Roseburia sp.
CGGTTAGTTCAGAAGACAGTCCAAAAGACGGTCATTATCCTCCGGGTTCATGATGCAGAAACGGATGTACTTCTCATCAAGAAATGGGAAAGTAGAGCAGTCACGGATCATCATTTTCCGGCGGATCGCCTTATCAAAAAGATCCTGGGAAGTCAGGTCATTGCGCAGGATTTTTGCAAGAATAAAATTGCCGCTTGGCTGATAAACCTTATAATCCGGGCTTGCATTCAATGCATTGAACATGCGTGTACGTTCAGAGGTGATCAGCTTCTTGGTTGCATGGATATAATCCTGATCTTTGAACATAATCTCTCCGGCAACAACAGCTAAGGAGTTGATCGTCCATGGATTCTTTCGGGTATTGATGGATTTGATCAGGTCGCGGTTCCCGGTGATGGCATAGCCAAGACGGAGTCCAGGAGCTGCAAAAAACTTTGAAGTTCCGCGAAGAATTACAATATTATTGTAATAATTGGTCAGTGGGATCGAGTCGATCTCTGCCATATTTTCTGCAAATTCTACATAAGTCTCATCCACCATTACATAAATATCGTGCTCTTTACAGGAATCTAAGATCCGGCGCATATTTGCCTGCGTGATGCAGGAGGAAGTCGGATTATTCGGGTTGCAGATAACTAACAGATCAATACTCTCATTTAAATGAGCAATAAAATCATCTGCATTCAGACGGAAATCGTCTTTTTCCTTTAATGGGTAGTATAAAGTGGTTCCCCCGCCGAGAGAGATCTCACGCTCATATTCTGAATAAGTCGGTCCGATGATCATCGCTTTTTTCGGATGTTCCACCTGGATAAAGAGCGAGATCAGCTCGGTAGATCCGTTTCCGACGATGATATTTTCATAGTCTGTATTACAATAGTTTGCAATGCACTTGCGCAGTGAAGTATATTCACGGTCAGGATAGCTTGTGATCGCATCGATCCGGTCCGCTAATGCGGTCCGAAGCAATGGAGAAACACCAAGAGGATTGACGTTTGCAGAGAAGCTGACAATCTCTTCTTTCTTAATACCATAGATTTCTTCTATTTTTTCCAGGTCACTTCCATGAAAGTGGTCTTTATGTTTTATCATTGATTACGCCTCCAAATTAGTTTATAATTTATTATAAACATAATAGTACGAAAATCAAGAGTTACTGTTCATTCAGCAGTAAAACACTTACTGTTTTGCTGTGTGCGAAAGTGATCCGGGTGTGAGCAGATTCCTTATATAAGGCAAGTTTAAGGAGCCTGCAACTTGTGATGGAACGGGGCATGGGTGAACCGTAAGAATTATACAGAGTGGGTGTCATATTGCGTAAAAGAATACAACAGTTTGCAGGTGGAGAATTTAATCAGAAAATACCGGAGATCAGGACAGATATAGATCGGATCGTGTTGAATATACCGGAAGGTGAGACAGACAGCGGCAGCTTTTGGGTGAGAAGCACGAATCATGTCATAATGCATGGAATGGTTTATTCTTCAAATCCGAGGATGCTGTGTGAGACATCGCGGTTTGAAGGAGCGGAAACTGAGATCCGGTTTTCTTTTCAGACAAAAGGATTGCAGGAAGGGGAGGTGCAGCAGGGGGTATTTACTATCTTATGCGAGGGAAATGAAATGCAGCTTCCTTTTTCCGTATCAGTTGGCCGGTTTTATTTAGAGTCTTCGCAGGGAAAAGTGAAAAATCTGGATGATTTTGTGCGGCTGCTGCAAAAAGAAGAGGAAGAAGCTTACCGGATGTTTTATGGGGAGAAGTTTGCGCATCTTCTCAGATCTGACCGGGAAAGGTTATTGTATGAGTCGCTCGGCACATGGCCACGGAACAGACGGTGCATCGAGGAATTTTTGGTTGCCCTCCGCAAAAAGAACCGTGTTGAACTGTCTTTTATAGAACCGGAACGGGAACATTATGCGATCACAACGGATCAGAAGTTTCAGCTTGAGCTTACCAGGTCTGACTGGGGTGCGATGGAGATTAATGTTGCAACGGACGCCGATTTCATTGAACTGGAAAAAAAGACAGTATCAGAGAAAGAGTTCCTGGGAAACAGTTATATGCTCGGATATGTCGTACGTGCCGGAAAGCTTCATGCCGGAAAAAATTACGGAAGAATCATTGCAGATTGCGGTGATTGCCATCTGGTACATCAAATTATGGTTACGGCTGCCCCGGAGGAAAGAATTACGGAAAAGTCGGTGGGCAGAAAGATACAGGAAGCAAAAGCTTCGCTGACAGAATTATATCTGGAATATCGTTTAAGAAGACTTGTGACTGGAGTGTGGGCAAGGAAGACGATCGACGTCTTAGAACAATTGATTTTGCTGGAACCACAGAATCGTTTTTGGCTATTGTTAAAAGCACAGGCGTTTTTTATAAACAGACAGAAGCAGGAAGCAAGCTGGATCATGTCAGAATTTAAGAGAATGACATCGCAGAAAAATACGGTATTATGGGGGTATTATCTCTATTTATGCACACTGATGGAACCGGAAAAAACATACGTAGACCGGTTGACGGAAGAGATTGAACAAATTTACGAGATGCATCCGAACAGTGGGATTTTATTTTGGATTTTACTGTTTTTAGAAGAGGATTATTATAAAAATCCTCAAATCCGTTGGAAAAGTCTCGAAAGAAAGTTGAAAAATGGTGAAAATAGTCCATTTTTATATTTGGAAGCATATTATCTTTTCTGGCAGGATCCATATCTGCTTACACAGCTGGGAGACGTTGAAATCCGGATTTTAAATTGGGCAGCAAAGAGGGATGCATTGTCTTTGAATATGGTAAGACAGATTGCAGAGCTTTTACAGGATAAGAAAGAGTTTTCTGTTTTGCTGGATCCTGTATTGGAGAAATGCTATGAAACAGATCCGTCTGATGAGATGACAGCTGTAATCTGCGCTTATCTGATACGTGGGCATCGGTTTGAGCCAAAGTACCACAAATGGTATGAGAGAGGGATCAGCTGCAAGATCAGGATCACAAATTTGTATGAGGCATTTGTTCTGTCAATGGAGGATGGAACAGAAACAGAGATCCCGAAGGTGCTGCCGCTGTATTTTCAGTATGAAAGCAGCATTCCATACCCATATATTGCCCGGCTGTATGCAACCGTGATCCAGGAAAAAAGAAAATATATGGATCTCTATAAAAAGTGCCGGAAAAGTATGGAGCAGTATGCCATCCGTCAGTTAGAAGAGGGGCATATTGATGATAATCTTGCAATTGTCTACAGAAATGTGCTGTCTGATATTTTAGTGCAGGAGGAGCTTGCACAAAAAGCCTCTGAGATTCTTTTTACACACAGGCTGGTATGCAGGAACAGAAAAATGGCAAGAGCATTTGTTTTTCATCAGCAGCTGGCAGAAGTGCAGAATGTTCCGGTTGTGAATGGAATTGCTTATTTTCAGGCATATACGGATGATTATGTTGTTATTTTGCAGGATACGACAGGACGCTGCTATGCAGGGGAACAGGAATATTTAGATGACGCACTGTTCGTGATCGCTGACTATCTTGAAAAGTGCCGGAAACTGGCACCTGGCAATCTCCAATATGCATTTGAGTATCTGACACAGCAATCTTTCGATCCGGAACAGGAAAAAGATTGTATCCGGATATTGCTAAAGGAAAATATTCTAAGTGACACATGGAAAAGAAAACTTCTTTTTAAACTGTTAAAAGATGAAAAAACGGCTTACCCAAATGCAGAAATTGAGGGATTATTTCTGAAAATGCCGGTGGAGATGTTCAATGCAGAAATTTCGGACGCCAAGCTTTTGGCGGAGAGCCTGCTTGGATATGGCCAATATGAGAAAGCGATGGCAGTTGTCAGGGCAAATGGCTGCGATCAGCTTTCCATAACGGCCAAAAGAACGCTTTGCTGCCATTTACTTGCGCAGAATATGTCTGGCGCAGGGATCGCTGCTCTTGCATATGACTGTATGAAAGGGACTTCCTGCCAGAAAGAAATATTAAATTATCTGATACAAAATTATAAGGGACCGACCAGACGGCTGGAAAAAATCTGGTTGGCTGCAAGAAAGGCCGGAATACAGGCAGGTACTTTGGAAGAACGTCTGCTGACGCAGATGCTTTATACCGGGGAAAAATCAGCCTATATGAACGAGATATACGAGAGCTACAGAAACGGAAAAAGGGACAGGATCCTTTGTCTGGCTTATTTATCCTATTGCGGATGGTTCTATCTGGTACAAGGGCGGCTGATCTCGGAAAAACCTTTTGAGGAAATGCTGCTTGCATGGAAAGAAGACAGGGAACAGAGCGGATTATGGAAAATCTGCCTGTTAAAATATCTGACTGAACACGAAAATACATCGGAAGAAAAAGAACAGCTTCAGGAAGAATTATTAGCAGATTGTTTGCAGGAACATCTTTATTTTGAATTTTATCAGAAACTTCCGCAAAATTTACAGAATAAGTATCATTTACAGGACAAATTTTATCTGGAATATGATGGACAGCCGAGCGAACAGATAAGGCTGGCATATTGCCTGAATGATGGAAAGCAGACATTTACACGAATGGAGGAGGTTTATCCGGGAATCTATGTCAGCTGCCTGATTTTATTTTATAAAGATAAGCTGACTTATCAGATCACAGAAGAGACTTCAGGAGAGAGGCTGATCAGAAAAGAAGGGATACTGGAAAATAAGAACATTGGCGAAGGCCGGGAGCTGGATCGTTATCAGATGATCAACCAGATGCAGCTTGCGAAAGAAATGAAGAATGAAGAGCTGTTGGAAAGCAAGTTGAAAGAATACAATGAATACAGCTATATGGTAAAAGACAGCTTTAAACTGCTGTAAGGAAGGGAGGAAGATCCGGAATGGAGCGCAGGTATTACATAGGAATTGATTTCGGAGAAAAAAGTGCGATAGTCAGTTATTTTTTTGATGGGATGCGAGAGCCGGAGACGATCAGTACGATCGCAGGAAGTGAAAGATTCCAGATTCCATTGCCGGAAGATGTTACAACAAAGGAAGGGTTTGCAGATTTTTTGAAGAAATTAGTTTTACTTTCCAGCCGACTTGGAAATCCAACGCTTCCGGATAAGCTCATCCTTTGCATAGATAAGCTGACTGCCGGAAAAGTGGAACTGTTCCATTATGGAGCAGAGCGACTAGGGCTTTCAGGAGACAAGCTTCTTTTTATTGACCGGAAGGAGAGCTTTTATTATTATGCTTACAGCCAGAAGAGGGAACTGTGGCTGCATGATGTCTGCATCTATGAGTACAGTGGGGAAGAAATGATCTGTCTGCTTGCGCAAAAAAAGAATGGTACAACGCCACAGATGATCACCATCACAGAGCAGCGTTATCCGATGAAAACAGCAGACAAGGATCAGGCATTTACAGATATTTTGTCAGAGACACTTCAGGGACACATTTGTTCAGCAGCATATCTGACAGGAGACGGGTTCGATGGAAACTGGATGAAGGATTCCATTTCCATGCTTTGTCGAGGAAGACGGGCATTTATCGGTAAAAATCTTTACTCTAAGGGAGCGTGCTATGCTGCGATCGCACAGGAGGCAGAAGCGTGGCCGTTTGTTTATATCGGAGAAAACGAAATGAAGCTTAATATCAGCTTAAAGGTACGCGATGAGACGGGAAATTCTTTTTTCTCCCTGATCTCGGCCGGAGAAAACTGGTATGATGCAAAAAGAGAATGTGAAGTGATCTTAGATGACGAGAAAACGATCGCATTCTGGCTTCAGCATCCACAGAGCAGGGAAGCTAAGATCGAGCGATTAAGACTGGAAGATCTGCCGGAACGCCCTGACCGTATGACAAGGCTCAGAATCCAGGCCAGCGCAGTTTCTGACAGGGAAGTAAACGTAAAGATCCGGGATCTTGGCTTCGGGGGACTGATGAAGAGTTCGGAAAAAACATGGGAATACACTATGAAGCTATAAGGGAGAAAAGCATGGGAGAATTGATATTTTGTGAACATTCACTTGCGGCTATGCCATATTATATAGAAGAAGTATCATGGAATGTGTATTCATTGGAAGAACTCAGCTATTTTATTGGTCAGAATGTATCAATCCTGAATGAATCTTTTATGAGCGGAGAGCTTAATGACTGGATAGAAACAGAATTCGGCGAGACAAAATTAGCACAGACATTGCGTGAACAGCAGAAACGGGGAGCATTGTGCCGTTATGTAGAGGCAATTTTAAACAGCTGCGGTTATTATAAAAAAGAAGAAATAAAACAAATTTGTACGACATTGCAGGAATTACAGAAAAAATCGCCTCTTGAGAGAGGAAAAATCAGTGCTGACCGGTATATGGAGAATGGAAAAATCGAGCAGGCAATATTGGAGTATTTAAGTCTGCTAAGAATGGATACAGGAGCAGGATCACTAAGAGGAAAAATTCTGCATAATCTTGGAGTTGCCTATACAGGATTTTTCCAATTTGAAGAAGCAGCAGAATGTTTCTGCCTTGCATACAAAGAGAGCAAAGAAAAGGCTTCCTATGATGCCTATAAGATGGCATGCCAGTATATAAAAGATGAAAAAAAGAAAAAACAATTACAGGAAAGGCTGCCGTTGCCGGAAACTGGTATAAAAGATTCAGAAATAGAAGAGAACAGTATAGAAAAAACAGCAGATTTTTTGGATCTGACATTGGATGAAGTCAAAGAAGAATATCGTAAAAATTCTGCATGTCAGGTGTATGCAGGATCATGAAAACAAAAAAAGGGGCTGTGAAATAAGTCCCTAAAAGAAATAGGACCATTCGTTCATGCGAAAGGTCCTATTTTTGTGGTAA
>CAKRLC010000117.1 GCA_934358955.1 uncultured Roseburia sp.
CTTCCACGCTTCATGAGTCTTATCTCCATTGCACAAAGAGAAACTTTCCATATTTCTTTTGTGCAATTTGACAATAAGGGTTATGAAGTAGACCTTTTGACACCCGAATCTTACATAGAAAATGAAAATTGCACGAAGCACAATCTTCTTTATTACTTTATATATTCTGGTGTTAAATTGCGAAAAAACATTGCATATTTGCCTCAATCGGGTATAATTACAGTTGGTACATTCCGATTTTGGAATGAATTTTAGAAGAAACAGGCTGGAAGTTTTTCCACAGTCATTTTTTCGTAAAGCAGGGAGAATTACATGTCACAATCTGTAATGATTAAAAGCAACAAATATGGTATCAATCTGGTGCTAGACCCGAATATACCATTTGTGGAATTGTTAAAGGATGTTATTGAGAAGTTCAAGGCATCAGAGAAATTCTTTAAAAATGCTGAATTAGCCATTTCTTTTGAGGGAAGGAAGCTCTCCGAGGAGGAAGAGAACCGGATCATCGATGCGATCACAGCCAATACGACGATACAGATTTTATGCATTGTCCAAAACGGCAGTAAGCAGGAAGAGATCATGAAGCAGCAGATCGAATATTATCAGGCAGTTCAGCAGCAGTATGCAAGTGCAAACAGCGGTTCAGGAGATTTTTACCGTGGAACTCTGCGTTCCGGCCAGGTGATTGAGAGTGAGTCAAGTGTGACGATCATCGGGGATGTGAACCCGGGAGCCAAGATTATTTCCAGAGGGAATATTGTGATCCTTGGCGCGTTAAAAGGCAATGCACACGCAGGCAGCGGTGGCGACAGAAACTGTTTTATTTTTGCGCTTGATATGAATCCAATCCAGATCCAGATCGGTGATCTGATCGCGAAGAGTCCGGACAGGGAGAAAACAAAGAAGCGTCCGTTGAGACGTGAAAAAGTACAGTCGACTGAGTCCCAGATCGCAGTTGCAAGAGATGGCAATATTTACATCGAACCGGTTACAAGGAATATTTTAAATAGAATGTAACAGAGACGGATTTAAGGGACTAAAAAAGCATGACAGCACATGCAGGAAAAGAAGCTGAAAAAGCATGGAATATGCACAGGAGGAACATTGAATGAGTGAAGTAATCGTAATCACATCCGGAAAGGGTGGTGTAGGTAAGACCACTACAACAGCAAATGTTGGTACAGGTCTTGCACAGTTGAACAAAAAGGTAGTTATGATCGATACAGATATCGGTCTTCGTAACTTAGATGTTGTAATGGGATTGGAAAACCGTATTGTATACAACTTAGTAGATGTGATCGAAGGAAAATGCCGTCTGAAACAGGCGCTGATCAAGGATAAGAAATATCCTGAATTATGCCTGCTCCCATCTGCACAGACAAGAGACAAAGATGCTGTTACACCGGAGCAGATGATCGAGCTGATCAACGAATTGAAAAAAGAATTCGATTATATTTTATTAGACTGTCCTGCAGGAATCGAGCAGGGATTTAAGAATGCAATCGCAGGTGCAGACCGTGCTATCGTTGTTACAACACCGGAAGTATCCGCAATCCGTGATGCAGACAGAATTGTCGGCTTACTGGAAGCAAATGAGATGAAACAGATCGATCTGATCGTTAACCGTCTGAGAATGGATATGGTAAAACGCGGAGAGATGATGAAGGTAGAGGATGTAACAGACATTCTTGCAGTACATTTAATTGGTGCAGTTCCGGATGATGAGCAGATTGTTATTTCTACAAACCAGGGAGAACCGCTGGTTGGCTCTGACTGTCTCGCTGGAAAAGCATATGCAAATATCAGCAGACGTATTACTGGAGAAGAGGTTCCATTTTTGGATCTGGAAGTAAAACAGGGTGTATTTGGAAAGATATTAGAGTTATTTAAAAAATAAAGGGGGAGAAGCATCATGGGTTTAATGGATTTATTCAGAAAGAAAAGTTCTGGTGATGTAGCAAAAGACCGATTAAAGTTATTACTTGTATCCGACCGTGCAAACTGTTCTCCTGAAGTTATGGAGATGATCAAAAGAGACATTATAGAAGTAATTTCAAAATATATGGACATTGATGCAGATGCACTTGACGTGAAGATCACAGAGACTGAATCTGATTCTAACAATGGTATGGTTCCGGCATTATTTGCCAATATTCCGATCAAGGATATGAAACACAAACCGGACAAAAGATAAAAGCACATATCGGGGGTTAAGCTGCCGCCTGCAGTGACTTCGGACTGATCAGTCCAAAGTTACTGTAGGCGGCAGTATTAAAAATGTACAAAAGTGAAGGAGAAACGAAAAATGAGTGAGGCATTAAATAATTTACAGAAATATTTGAATAAAATGGAACAGTTTAATCATGTGAATACATTGCTTTATTGGGATATGAGAACGAATACACCAAAGGAAGGCTTTGCCGGACACAGCGATGCACTGACATACTTTTCAACAGAGCATTTTTCAATGTCCACTTCGGATGAGTTGAAGGAGATTTTGGATGCATTAGCAGTACCGGAAGAATTCGACCAGCTTGATGAAAAATGGAAGTTTGTCGTAACAAAGATGAAAACAGATATGGACAGAGACCGCAGGATTCCAAAGGAGTTTTTTGAGAGCTTTGTGAAGGAACAGTCGGAATCTGAAAATGCATGGGAAGAGGCAAAAGAAAAATCAGATTTTTCTATTTTTGCACCGCACCTGCAGAAAATGATCGAGATGACGGAAGAGATGACAGGTTATACGGATCCTGGAAAAGAAGTTTATGATGCTCTGTTAGATCTGTATGAAAAAGGAATGGATTCTGCTACGATCGATCGCCTGTTTGAAGATTTAAAAGCAGAGCTGATCCCGCTTGTACAGAAAGTGCTTGCAGCAGAACAGCCGGATGATGGCAAGTTCCATGCTTCGTTTGATATCAACGCACAGAAGGAAGTGGAACGCCTGTTATTAACATACATCGGATTTGACTGGGACAGAGGAACGACCGGAGAATCAACACATCCGTTTACACTGAATTTTTCGTCAAAAGATGTGCGCGTGACAAATCATTTTTATGAGAGAGAACCGCTGAGTGCCATGTTTTCTGCGATCCATGAAGGTGGACATGCGATTTTTGAGCAGAATGTGAATTCGGATTATGACGGAACTGTTGCAGGAAGCTGCAATTACATGGGAATCCATGAGAGCCAGTCCCGTTTTTATGAGAATATTCTTGGAAGAAATAAGAATTTCTGGATCCCTGTTTATGAGAAATTACAGGAAAAGCTGCCACAGCTAAAAGAAATTTCTCTGGATGATTTTTACAGGGAGATCAATCATGTACGAAATAGTTTTATCCGGACAGAGGCAGATGAGCTGACTTATTGCTTCCATATTATTTTGCGTTATGAGATGGAAAAGGCAATTTTCAGAGATCATGTTAAGGTAGCGGATCTGCCGGCACTCTGGAATGAGAAAATGCAGGAATATTTACAGATCACACCGGAAAATGATGCAGAAGGAATTTTGCAGGACATGCACTGGTCAGATGGATCCTTTGGATATTTTCCTTCTTACCTGCTCGGAAGTATCTATGATGGTATGTATTTAGAAGCAGTGGAGGACGAACTTGGTTCTGTGGATCAGCTTCTTGCAGAAGGAAGAATCGGTGAGATCACAAAATGGCTGAACGAAAAGATCCACTGGTATGGCTCCACAAGGGAACCGAAGACCGTGATCCGCGAAGTCTGCGGGAAAGAAGTATCGGCACAGCCGTTGATCCGGCATTTTAAAGAGAAATATAGCAAGGTATATAATTTGTAAGACAGGTGCTTTGTAAGGCACCAAAGGCCGGATTTACAATTTTATAGTAAGCTAAGCAGCAGTACAGGGAGAAAAGATGAAAACAGGAATTATTTTTGATATGGATGGAACACTTTGGGATTCTGCAGAGAATGTTGCAAAGTCCTGGAATGAAGTAGTGCAGGAAGATGGGTTAGATCATGCAGAGATCACAACAGCGGATATCCAGAGTGTGATGGGAAAAACAATGGATGTGATCGCAGACATTCTTTTTCCTGAGCTTGAGAAAGAAAAAAGAATGCATATTTTAGAGCGCTGCTGTAAGCATGAAAATGATTATCTGAGGGTTCATGGTGGCGTCTTATATCCAGAGTTAGAGGAAACACTGAGTGTCTTAAAAGAAAAATATGCATTATATATAGTAAGCAATTGCCAGTCAGGGTATATTGAGGCATTTCTGGATCACTATGGATTTGCTGAGTATTTTTTAGATATTGAATGCTATGGCAATAATCTTTTACAAAAAGGAGAGAATATCCGTTTGCTTGCAGAACGGAATGGATTAGAAACAGCTGTTTATGTTGGTGATATCCAGGGCGATTACGATGCAAGCATGCAGGCTGGTGTCGGCTTTATTCATGCAGCATACGGCTTTGGCACGATCGCTCAGCCTGTACCGGAAATCAGGAGCTTTTCTGAACTCCCGGAGGCCGCAGACAGATACTTCGGGGCATTGTCGTTATAAAGATTTAAGTGTAAGAAGGTCTGCATTTAAGTTCATATTAGCAGATAGTATAAAAGAATATTCAAAATTTCATTGTGCAAAACATTCCGATAAGCCTCTGAAAGCGTGAAGCGTGTTCAGCAGAGGCTTCCACGCTTCATGAGTCTTATCTTCATTGCACAAGGAGAAATTTGGAATATTTCTTTTATGCTATCTGCTAATAAAAATTATGGAGCAGACCTTTTTTATGCTTGAATTTTAGAAAAGAAAGCAGCAGGGATTGAATATGACGAAATTGGAACAGATCATACAGAAGATTAACCGCAGGCATGTGTATATTCAGACGCATAATTTTCCGGATCCGGATGCGATCGCAAGTGCATATGGATTGCAGGAATTACTGCGGATCCAAGGGATCGCATCAACGATCTGCTATAAGGGGAAAATAGACCGTTACAGTACGGATAAATTGAGGGAGATGCTCGATATCGGGCTTGAAAATATTGAAGACCTTGAAGAAAAGCTGACAGAGGAAGATGAGGTTATCCTGGTCGATGCACAGAAAGGGAATTCCAACATTATAAATATGACCGGAGATGAGATCATCTGTATTGATCATCATCCGACTTACGAAAAGTATGAATACCGTTTTTCTGATATACGGCCGGACATTGGCGCATGTTCGACGATCATTGCACAGTATTTTTTTGAAAATCAGATTTCAATCACGAAGAAGATTGCCACGGCACTGACGTTTGGCATCCGCTCTGATACGCAGAGACTGTCCAGAGGTGTATCTAAGCTTGATATGGAAATGATGTACCGGATGTTTGATGCATGTGATCAGGATGTGATCCACCTGTTGGAGAACAGCAATCTTTATTTTGAAGATCTGATGGCTTATTCCAGAGCGATTTCCAGTATTGAGGTTTTTGAAAATATCAGTTTTGCAGATACCGGGGAAAATTGTCCGGAAGCATTGATCGCGAGTGTATCTGATTTTATGCTGGCGCTTGTGGAGGTGACCTTTTCTGTTGTCTATTCCAGAAAAGAAGAGGGAATCAAGATCTCTGTAAGGAGTGAGGGGCCGTCACTTGACGCCGGAAAGATCATCAGTGCGGCATTAAAAGGCATCGGCAGCGGTGGTGGCCATGCAACAATGGCAGGCGGATTTGTGCCGTTTCATGGAACTGAGCGCGAGGAGGATCTTTTAGTGCAGGATATCCGGGAAAGATTTATCAACGTCATTAGTAAGATGAAGCGAAAAGCTTGACTTTTCGGGAAAAAATAAGTATAATCACAAAGGATTTAATAGAAAAGACAGTGACGAAGACAGTAGTTATGGAAGGAAAGGCAAAGAGAGCCGGGAATGGTGGGAGCCGGTACGAGTAATTCTTTAATGAACATCACTTCGGAGTCGCAGTTTCAAAATGAAGAAGAGAGAATGAGAAGATTTTTCAAAGTAGAGGCTGACGTTTTTCCTACGTTACAGGGAACGGGTATAAGATTCAGTAGGATCTGTACATTGTAATTAGGTGGTATAACGATCATTTAAGGCTCTCGTCCTATTTACAGGATGAAGAGCCTTTCATTTTTTTCACGTCAGGCATGAGCCGTGCGGCTGCAAAGAAAGGACAAATTGACTGCTTGCAGGCAGATTTGTTCTGTTTTGCAGACATAGGGCGAAGCCCATGAGCGAGAGAGCTATGCTCTCGAGCGGCACGGTATATGTCTGATAAAGAGTAAATGGGAAAATCCTCTCTTCACTATGGAGATCGGATTTTGCCCCGTAAAACAAGGAGGACTACATGTATAACAAAGTTGAGACAAATATGAACTTCGTTGACAGGGAAAAACAGACTGAGAAGTTCTGGGAAGATCATGATATCTTCAAAAAATCTATGGAACAGCGTAAACAGGGAGAGACTTACACATTTTATGATGGACCTCCTACTGCAAACGGAAAACCACATATCGGACATGTATTAACCCGTGTTATCAAGGATATGATCCCAAGATACCAGACAATGAAGGGTAAATATGTTCCTCGTAAAGCAGGATGGGACACACACGGACTTCCGGTTGAGTTAGAGGTAGAGAAGTTACTTGGCTTAAACGGAAAAGAGCAGATCGAAGAATACGGTATGGAGCCTTTCATCAAAAAATGTAAGGAATCCGTATGGAAATATAAAGGAATGTGGGAAGATTTCTCCGGAACAGTTGGTTTCTGGGCAGA
>CAKRLC010000118.1 GCA_934358955.1 uncultured Roseburia sp.
AGGAGCATCGGATAAGCATGAAATTGAAATCATTGAACCGGATAAACTCCAGGTTGCACCATGCAAAGGCTGTAATGCCTGTCAATGCAAGAACGGATGCATAGATACGGATGACACAAATCCGACAATTGATAAGATTGTCAAAGCAGACATGATTCTTTTTGCAACACCTGTGTATTGGTGGGGAATGTCTGCGCAGCTAAAACTTATCATTGATAAATGCTATTGCCGTGGTTTACAATTAAGAAATAAAAAAGTTGGCTTAATTATTGTAGGTGGTTCACCAGTCGATAATATTCAGTATGAATTAATCTGCAAACAATTTGACTGTATGGCAGATTATCTGTCCTGGAATATGCTATTCCAGAAATCCTATTATGCAGCTGCGAAAGACGATCTTGGGAAAAACACAACTGCACTAGATGAGTTAGAGACTCTTGGAAAAAACTTATAGTATGAAATGCGGACTTAGAAGAAGGATAGGAGATTAAAAACATGATTCGATTTAACAGTGATTATACAGAAGGATGCCATCCGGCAATTTTAGAAAAGCTTGCAGAGACGAATATGGAGCAGACAGCAGGCTACGGTACAGACGAGTATTGCGAGAGGGCAAGAGAAATAATAAAAGAAGCCTGCGCAAGTCCGGATGCAGATGTCCATTTTCTTGTAGGAGGAACACAGACAAATGTGACAGTGATCTCAGCAGCGTTAAAACATTATCAGGGCGTGATCACGGCTGTTACAGGTCATATCAATGGACATGAAACAGGGGCGCTTGAAGCCTGCGGACACAAATGTCTTGCGCTTGACACACCGGATGGCAAGCTGACGGCAGAACAGATCGCAGCTTATACGGATGCACATTTTGCAGATGACAGTGCAGAGCATACGGTACAGCCGAAAATGGTCTATATTTCCAATCCGACAGAGATCGGAACCATTTATAAGAAAGCCGAACTGGAGGCAATTTATCAGGTATGCCAGGAGAGAGGACTCTACCTGTTTTTAGATGGAGCCAGATTAGGCTATGGTTTAATGTGCAGTGAAAATGATCTGACGCTTGCGGATATCGCAGCAAACACAGACGTATTTTACATTGGCGGAACAAAGGTCGGTGCGTTGTTTGGTGAAGCAGTGGTGATCACAAATAAGGAGCTGAAACCGGATTTTCGTTACAATATCAAACAGCGTGGCGGTATGCTGGCGAAAGGAAGACTGCTTGGAATCCAGTTTATGACGTTATTTGAAGAAAACCGTTACTTTGAGATCGCGGCTCATGCAGCCAGACTGGCAGAGAAAATGAAAAAAGAGCTGACGGAGATGGAGGTACCGTTTTATATTGATTCCCCATCAAATCAGCAGTTCCCGATTTTACCGGATTCCGTATTGGAACAGTTAAAAGAAAAGTATAGCTATACCTTCCAGGAGCGAATGGATGAGACACACTGTGCAGTGCGTTTCTGCACAAGCTGGGCAACAAAGGAAGAACATGTTGAGATGCTTCTTGCTGATATCAGAGCTTTACTTGACAGATAAGAAACAGCAGATATAAAAAAACTTCACAGATACAACAGAAAAATAAAACAAAATGTATGGATGAAGGTTGAGAGGCAGACAGGAGAATGACAACATGTCAGACAGAAAAAATATTTTACTTATTGCGACAGGAGGAACCATTGCGTCCAAAAAATCAGACAGTGGTTTAAAACCACAGATTTCACCGGATGAGCTGATGCAGTATATCCCACAGGTGAAGGATATCTGTGATTTTCATGCAGTTTCGCTTTTGAACATTGACAGCTCGAATATGGAGCCAAAACATTGGAAGATGCTGGTACATACAATCCGGGAAAATTATGAAGCTTACGACGGATTTGTGATCGCACATGGAACAGATACGATGGCGTATACCGCTGCGGCACTTTCGTACATGATCCAAAATCCGAAAAAACCGATCGTCATTACAGGTGCACAGAAACCGATCGATCTTGAGATCACGGATGCAAAGTCAAATCTGCTGGACAGCTTTTTATATGCATCTGACGACAGATCACAGGGTGTGCAGATTGTTTTTGACGGGAAAGTGATCGCCGGAACAAGGGCAAAAAAAGTACGATCCAAAAGCTACAACGCGTTTTCGAGTATAGATTTTCCATATCTTGCCGTAATACAGGATGGCAATATCATGCGTTATATTCCACAGGTTCCTTATGAGAAGGACGTTCAGTTTTATGAAGACCTGGATGAGAACGTATACCTGATCAAGATGATTCCTGGGATCAGACCGAAAATTCTGCGCAGTGTATTTGAAAATTATGACTGTATCATCGTAGAGAGTTTTGGCGTGGGTGGTATTCCGAAATCAATCGCAGATGATTTTTATAAGCTTTGTCAGGAGTTTCCAAGCCGTCTTGTCGTCATGGCTACACAGGTGGCGCATGAAGGCAGTGACATGACAGTATATGAAGTAGGACACGATATGAAAAAATATTGCCGATTCTTGGAGTCCTATGACATGACGCTGGAGTCAGTTATTGCAAAAGTGATGTGGATGCTTGGAAATCAGGAAGTGTTAGGCAGTGATTTTGAAAATATATTTTATCAGAATGTAAATTATGATGTCATTTTTGGAAAAAACCGGAAATGCGAATAGAAATTCTGATGAAAAAAGGAGATGACGAATGACAACTCAGAATACAAATGTAACCGGATCAGGGAAAATGGATCTCAGTGCAGCAACGCTGCATATTCTTGCAATGACATTTATGCTGATGGATCATCTTTGGGCAACGCTTTTGCCGGCGCAGGAGTGGCTGACCTGTGTCGGAAGAATTGCGTTTCCAATTTTTGCATTTATGGCAGTGGAAGGGTATTTCCATACGCACAATCTAAAAAAGTATTTACTTCGAATGCTGATTTTTGCAGTGATTTCTGAAGTTCCGTTCGACCTGATGTATGGAGGAACATGGTTTTATCCGGTTCATCAGAATGTGATCTGGACACTGATGATGGGGCTTGTGGGAATTCATCTGATGGAAACGGTACGGAAAAAGAAGAGTACCTTTGTATACATTCTGGTATCCGCGATCGTTGTGATATTAGGAGGTCTGCTTGGAACACTCAGTATGGTTGATTATTATGGCATCGGCGTACTGACGGTGTTTATCTTTTATTTTTTCAGAGGAAGAAAATGGTGGTGCCTGCTTGGGCAGATCCTTGCGTTATACTGGGTGAATGTAGAGATGCTTGGTGGACTGATGTATCCGATCCGGTTGTTTGGTATGGAGTTTGAACTCTGCCAGCAGGGACTTGCACTGCTTGCGCTGCTGCCAATCTGGCTGTATCGTGGACGTCAGGGATATCATAGTAAACCATTCCAGTATTTCTGTTATGCATTTTATCCGGTTCATATGTTAGTGATCGTGCTGGTGCTGAATTTTATAAACCGGTAAGACCGGTATGAAAATATTACCTATAAGGATTCGGGTGTCAAAAGGTCTGCATCTTAGTTTGGGATGTTAAATTGCACAAAGAGAAACTTTTCATATTTCTTTTGTGCAATTTGCCATTAAAGGTTATGAAGCAGACTTTTTGCACCCGAATTCTATAAGGAAATCTGTAATTTATGAGAGGATGGTATTAGATGATAAAAATTGCTTTTTTCGATGTGGATGGAACTTTGTTGAAGCTTGGCAGCAAAGAATTATCGGATAAAACAAGAGAGGCTTTGACTTTGCTTCGGCAGAACAATATTTTATTATGCATGGCAACAGGAAGAGGTTATTTGTCTGTGCCACATTTTCAAGGCATTGCGTTTGATGTGCTGTTAACCTTTAATGGTTCTTATGTTATAAGCAAAGATCAGATTATTTTCCAAAATCCATTGCACAGGGAAGATAAGATTCAGATCATCCGGAATCTGAAGAAAATGAACCGGGCGCTTGCAATCAGCAATGAACACTTTATCGTTACAAACGGTACAGATCCGGATCTGGAACAGTATTTTGCATTTGGAAATGAAACTATGAAAATTGCTGATAATTTTGATGCGTTATGTGAAGAAGATATTTATCAGATCATGTGTTCCTGTAGAAAAGAGGAATATGACCAGGTTCTGCAAGGCACAAGCAACACACAGATTACGGCATGGTGGGATAAAGCCGTAGACATTATTCCGGCGGATTGCGGGAAAGGAAATGCTGTAAATGCAGTATTGAACTATTTTGGATTTTCAAAAGAGGAAGCGATTGCTTTTGGGGATGGTCAAAATGATATCGAGATGCTAGAAGCGGTTGGCACAGGTATCGCAATGGGAAACGCAAAGGATGAGGTAAAGAAGAGGGCAGACGTTACCTGCAGATCGGTAGAAGAAGACGGAGTCTATTATTATTGTCTGGAGAACGGACTGCTTTAACAGGTTATGCAGAGACGCTATTTGTTTTTTGAGAAAATATAATGAGTCACTGGACGAGTAACAAACAAGTGTAGAGCTTGTTTGTTACTCGTTTTTTTTGTAATACGATTCGGGTGTCAAATGTTCTGCATTTAAGTTTATGGCATCAGATTGCACAAAAAATATTACAAGTTTCATTGTGCAAACATTCCGATAAGCCTCTGAAAGCGTGAATCGTGTTCAGCAGAGGCTTCCACGCTTCATGAGTCTTATCTTCATTGCACAAAAGAGAAACTTTCCATATTTCTTTTGTGTAATCTGGCAATAAAAGTTACGGAGCAGACCGTTTGACACCCGAATTATGTAAGGAAATCTGTAATTTATGAGAGGATGGTATTAGATGATAACCTTGTTCCTGGAAACCACAGTATGGTATAATGAGATCAGAAGTGGAAGTTTTACAAAGGTATTTTCAGAAGATTGCTTTAGAAAAGGATTTTGAGGGTACCGATCAGAAATGGAGGAAAACGAATGGACGTTGTAGCTTTAGGCGAATTACTCATTGACTTCACGGAGAATGGCGTCAGTAACCAGGGAAACCCATTGTTTGAGGCAAATCCGGGTGGTGCACCATGCAATGTTTTAGCCATGCTGACAAAGCTTGGACATAAGACAGCTTTTATCGGAAAAGTAGGCAATGATTTTTTTGGAAAGCAGCTTGAAAAAACAATTATGGAAGTCGGGATCGATGCAACCGGTTTACAGAAAGATGATGAAGTACATACGACATTAGCGTTGGTGCATACTTATCCGGATGGGGACAGGGATTTTTCGTTTTACAGAAATCCGGGCGCTGATATGATGCTGACAGAAGAGGAAGTACCGGAAGAGTTAATAAAAGGAACACGCATTTTCCATTTTGGTACGCTGTCCATGACACACGAAGGAGTGCGTAAGGCAACAAAGAAGGCAGTGAGAATCGCAAAAGAATCAGGGGCGTTGATCTCTTTTGACCCAAATCTGCGCGAACCGCTTTGGAACTCATTGGATGAGGCGAAGGAGCAGGTGCTTTACGGGTTAGGACAGTGTGATATTTTAAAGATTTCTGATAATGAGATCCAGTGGCTGACCGGAGAAGAAGATTTTACAGAGGGTGTGCGGTGGATCCATGAGAGATATGATATTCCAATGATCCTTGTATCGATGGGAAAGGCCGGAAGCCGGGCTTACTATAAAGATTTCATAGTAGAAGTGAAACCATTTATCCAGAAGAATACAATTGAGACAACAGGAGCAGGGGATACATTCTGCGCAGGTGTTCTTCATTATATTTTAGAACATGGACTCACAGAACTGAATGAAGCGGATCTCAGGGAAATGTTAACCTATGCAAATGCAGCAGCCGCTATTATTACAACACGAAAAGGCGCACTGCGCGTGATGCCGGAGCCGGAGGAAGTAGAGCAGCTGTTAAAAGCAAAAAGTTAAATGAAAAATATTGCATATAAATGATTCTTGCAATATCATTTGTAAAGTGATACACTGAATCCGTTGAAAAAACCGTGTGGGTAGGAAAGATTTCTTCACACGGTTTTTTTAAAAATGTAGATTAGTTACAACTAACATGTGCTGGTCTGTCAAATAGAAGACGAGAAAGAAGGAAGATTTTTGATGATTCAAACAACAGTAAAAGTGAGTGGCATGGCATGCTCCATGTGCGAGGCACACGTCAATGATACGATCCGGGGAACATTTTCTGTGGAGAAGGTATCATCTTCCCATTCTAAGGGCGAGACGGTGATTCTTTCGAAAGAGCCGCTGGATGAGAATCTCCTCCGTGCTGCCATTGAAGCAACCGGCTATACAGCGGGAGATATCAAAACAGAGACTTACGAAAAGAAAGGCTTATTTTCATTTTTAAAGAAATAATGAGAATGAATCTGTGAACGGAAGAAGTAATTCATCACTCACAACAGAATATGTGCATACAGCAGAAACGGCAATGGATCAGAAATGATTCATTGCCGTTTCTGCTGTATGAGGCTCATTTTCATTGCACAAGGAGAACCTTGGAATATTGTTTTTTGATATCTGCTAATCAGAAGTTAAACCAAGACCTTTTGACACCGGGATCAATATAGATTATTTTTATCAGAGACCAATGCAAGGGTTTTTGCATCTAATTAGTGTAAACAAAAAACTCCTTAATCAGATGCAAAACAATATGTTATTCGGTGCAACTGTTGACAGAAAATAAGTGCTATGTTATATT
>CAKRLC010000119.1 GCA_934358955.1 uncultured Roseburia sp.
ATGAAAAAGTATGGAATAGAGGCAAAATATGACAATGAATGAACAAATCGACGATAGAAAATGAAAATAGAGAGACCTGTTTTTTGTGCGAAATATGAAAAAATGCAAAAAGCGCAATAAAAATTGCATCATATGAAAGAAATAAATTCATATAAAAACAATATGATATTTGTGTGAAAATAAAATGAAACAATATGATCGATGAATGAAAGAATAACATCAAAAAAGTGAAAAAGTATAAAATGTGATAAAAAATTGACAATCATATTGATGAATCAGTCAATAGAAAGAAGAACAAAAACCAGTTACACTTAGATTGTCGAAAAGATTCACGCACAAATGAAAACAAAAAGAGGAAATGGAGGAATTTATGAGCGAATCAACAAGAATGATGTTAGGCCTTGCAATTGGAATTATCATCATGATCATTCTCGTTATGAAGACAAAAATACACACATTCATAGCGTTACTTTTAGCAGCACTTATCACAGGTTTAGTAGGCGGCATGCCTGTAGTGGATACAGGAGATTCCATAGGTGTTATTACTGCGATTAAGAACGGATTTGGTAATACACTGTCAAGCACCGGTATCATCATCGGACTGGGTGTTATGATGGGTGGTATCCTGGAAGTATCCGGAGCAGCAGAGCAGCTTGCTTTCACATTTATCCGACTGATCGGTAAGAAGAAAGAAGAGTGGGCTCTTGCACTGACAGGATGGGTTGTTTCTATTCCGGTATTTGCTGATTCCGCAATTGTTATTTTTGCACCACTTGTAAAAGCAATGTCTTCTGTAACAGGTATCTCTACAGTCGGACTTGCATTATCCTTAGCATGTGGATTACAGATGACACACTGTCTGGTACCGCCAACACCGGGTCCACTTACAGCGGCAGGTATGATGGGCGTAGACGTAGGACAGATGATCTTCCTTGGAATCATTATTTCTATTCCGATGCTTCTTGTGATCGTTCCTTATTGTAAATGGGTTGGTAAAAAGATTTACCAGGTTCCAAATCATGACGGAAGCGGATACGAGAGAAAAGAATACAAAAAAGAATACATCAAAACAATGGATGAAGTTGAAAAACTGGTAGCACAGAAAGATCTTCCTGGATTCGGAGCATCTATCGCACCAATCATCATCCCAATCGTTTTAATCTTTGTAAAAACATTCTGGAACCTGTTTGGATCAGGCGAAGGAGTTGCAAATACGATCATCAGCTTATTTGGTGAACCGATCGTTGCACTTGCAATCGGTACTGTCATTGCAATCTATGGACTGGTACCAAAGCTTGAAAATAAAAAAGTAATCAACATTATGGATACAGCAGTAAAAGACACAGGACTTATCATGCTGATCACAGGTGCCGGCGGATCTCTTGGTAACGTGATCAAAGTCAGCGGTATTGGTACAGTACTCGGAGAGGCAGTTGTAAAACTTCCAATCCCTGCAATTTTAATCCCATTTATTATCGCTGCATTAATGCGAATCGCTCTTGGTTCTGCAACAGTTGCAATTACAACAGCAGCATCTTTAACAGCACCTTTAATGGCAACAATTTCCGCATCCCCATTATTACTGGCAATGTCCTGTTGTGTAGGAGCTATTTCATTCTCTTACTTCAACGATAGTGGTTTCTGGGTATTCAACGGAATGTTCGGTGTATCAGAGTTAAAGGATCAGGTAAAATGTAAGACAGCAGTTTCCCTTATTATGGCAGTTGTCGGTATGATCATGTTACTGATCTTACAGTTATTCATTCATTAATTAATGATTCAGACAGGTATTTATGCCTGAAAAACGCAAAAGCAGGATGTCATGACTGTGGATGCGGTATAAAAAAGTTACTTATTAACCAACAAAAGAAGGTAGAAAAGGAGTAAATTATGGCAAGAATTACAAAAATGGAAGTTTATCCAGTAGCTGGAAAAGACTGCATGGAACTGAATTTAAGTGGGGCACATGCACCATACTTCACAAGAAACATCGTTGTATTATATGATGAGAACGGTGAAATGGGTGTTGGTGAAGTTCCTGGAGGACAGAAAATCACAAACGCACTGGAAGAATGTATCTCTATCGTAGAGGGAACAAGAGTAGAAGAGTACAAGAGCACTCTGTTAAAAGTAAAGAAATACCTTGATTCCAAGGGAGAAGAAGATGTCAGAGGAAATCAGACATTTGACCTTCGTACAGGTGTACATGTAATCACAGCAATCGAGGCTCCTTGTCTTGACTTATTAGGAAAACAGTTAGGTGTTCCTGTCTGTGAATTATTAGGTGACGGACAGCAGAGAGACAAAGTTCGTATGCTTGGTTACCTGTTCTTTGTAGGAGACAGAAAGAAAACAGATTTACCATACGACGAAGAATTAGATTCTGACTGCGAATGGTACAGATTAAGACATGAAGAAGCTTTAACAGCTGACAAGATCGTTGCTTTTGCAAAAGCTACAAGAGATAAATATGGCTTCAAGGATTTCAAATTAAAGGGTGGTGTTCTTCCAGGAAACGAAGAAATGGACGTTATCCGCGCATTAAAGAAAGAATTCCCAGATGCACGTATCGACCTTGATCCTAACGGCGGATGGTTATTAGAAGAAGCTGTTGAGTATGTAAAAGGAATGAAAGGTATCTTAACATATTGTGAAGATCCTTGTGGAGCAGAAGGTGTTTACTCTGGAAGAGAGATCATGAGCGAGTTCCGTAGAAGAACAGGTTTCCCAACTGCTACAAATATGATCGCTACTGACTGGAGAGAAGTTGGACATTCTTTAGAGTCCCAGTCTGTTGATATTATCTTAGCAGATCCACATTTCTGGACAATGAGCGGTTCTGTGCGTGTTGCTCAGATGTGCCATGATTTTGGTTATACATGGGGATCCCATTCCAACAACCACTTTGATATTTCCCTTGCAATGTTCACACAGGTTGGAGCAGCTGTTCCAGGTGAATACAATGCATTAGATACACACTGGATCTGGCAGGAAGGTATCGAAAGATTAACAAAAGAACCACTTCAGATCGTAGACGGATGTGTAGAGGTTCCAAAGAAACCAGGTCTTGGTATCGAAGTTGATATGGATCAGGTTCGTAAAGCAAACGAGCTTTACAAAGAGCACTGCCTTGGCGGAAGAGATGACTCTGTTGTTATGCAGTACCTCATCCCAGGCTGGAAATTCAATCCAAAGAAACCTTGCTTAGTAAGATAAGAAGCGTACATAAAAACGAGAAAGGACGGACTTCCCGGTGGGAAGTTCGTCTTTTCTGACGTTCTGAAAAAAGAGAGGATGAAAGAGAACATGGAAAAAAATGAAATTTATATGGTTCAGGGAACCAATTATAAACAGATGACGATCGATCTTTTAAATGCACTCGACCTGGCATCTGACATTGGTGATAAAAAGAAACGGATCGGTTTAAAGCCGAACCTCGTTGTTGCAAAAGAAGCTTCCTCCGGTGCAACAACACATCCGGAGTTAGTGGATGGCCTTTTGACTTATTTACAGCAGAACGGATTCGAAAATCTCGTTGTATTAGAAGGCTCCTGGGTTGGAGATAATACAGCAACAGCAGTCAGGGTAAGCGGGATCCTTGATGTCTGCAAAAAGCATCAGGTCAAATTTATTGATTTACAGAGAGACAGTTCTTCGGTATGTCCTGCAAAGGGAATGGATATTAAAGTATGTGATGAAGCGCTTGCATTAGATTATCTGATCAATATGCCTGTATTAAAAGGACACTGTCAGACAACGATCACCTGTGCTTTGAAAAACAGCAAGGGACTTATCCCGAACTCTGAGAAGAGAAGATTCCATACGATGGGACTGCATAAGCCGATCGCTCATTTAAATACAGCGATCCATCAGGATTTTATTCTTGTAGATAACATCTGCGGTGATCTTGATTTTGAGGAAGGTGGTAATCCGGTAGTTATGAACCGTATCCTTGGCTTTAAGGATCCGGTACTTTGCGACAGCTTTGCAGCAGAGAGCATGGGATATAAACCACAGGATATTGCTTATATCCGTATGGCAGAAGCGCTTGGTGTTGGTACGACAGATACATCAAAGGCAGTGATCAAAGACCTTACCCCAGGTGGCTCTATTCAAAAGGGTGGCAGACCGACAAGAAGAGTGCAGCAGCTTGCACAGTATGTAAAAGCAGATGATGCCTGCTCAGCATGCTATGGATCTTTGATCTATGCATTGGACCGTCTGAATGATGAGGGTGCCTTAAGAGGACATGAAAAAGAAAGCATTGCGATCGGACAGGGCTATCGTGGTAAAGAAGGAAAAGTCGGTGTCGGAAATTGCACCAGATGCTTTGAAAAGAGCCTTGGTGGATGCCCACCAAAAGCTGTGGATATGGTAGAATTTTTGCGGGAGAACTGGTAGAATAATATAAAAAGAGGTAAACCATGATTTATATTATTATCACAGCGGCTATTTTTATGCTTGATTTTTTTGTAAAAAAATACGTCGACAAGCATTATAAGACAAAAGAAAAGCATCCGCATCTTGGAGGAAAAGTCTGCATCCAGAAGTTTTACAACAGGGGAGCAACCTTAAATCTTCTTGCGAAGCATCCAAAGATCATGACGGCAATCCACAGTGCAGTGATGCTTTTTGTGGCAGTGCTTTATTATTTTTCCATGTGCATAAGCGGAAAACCACTGACGAAAACCGGACTTGCCATGTTAGCAGGCGGTGGGTTAAGCAATTTATATGACCGTTATACGAAGCATCATGTCATTGATTATGTCCGGTTTGGGTTCGGGCCGAAGTGGTTTCAGCAGGTTATTTTTAATGTGTCTGATTTCTTTATTTTTATTGGAGCAGTACTTGCAACTGTTGGTGAAGGGTTGTAAGATGAAGGTAGTTTGATAAGAAGACGGATTGATAGAGCAAAAAAGAATGACTCGTCTGGAAGGTGTGGATTTTTAAGATGACAAAAGAACAGTACATAAAAATAACAGAACCGCTGCGGAAAAATCCGGTGCGTGCAAAACAGGTAAAAAATTTAAACCATATTCTTACGGGATTTGTATTCTGTATGTATCCGCTATACCTGTTAAAGCTGTTGACGGAACGGAATACCTGGTTCATCAGGGCATTGCTTGTACCGGCTGTCTCCTTTGTCTGTCTTAGTGTTATACGCAGAATTATTAATGCACCAAGACCGTATGAAAAATTTGACATACCGCCGGTGCTTGAAAAGGATACCACAGGAAAATCCTTTCCAAGCCGGCATGTATTTTCTGTTTTTGTGATTGCAATGACTGTTTTTTATGAGCATCCGGGAGCCGGCATATTGCTTGGCATCATTGGACTGCTTCTCGGTATTGTGCGCGTGGCAGTCGGTGTGCACGAACCGAAGGACGTCGCGGCAGGAGCAATCGCAGGAATTGCCTGCGGATTGATCGGATATTATGTGATAGGATAGAAATCATTTCTTTTATGGTTGTGCATAGCGCTTCCGGTAGTCTCTTGGGGACTGCTGGAAGCGTTTTTTGAATAGCCGGTTAAAATAAGAGAGATTATCGAAGCCCACTTCTGCTGCAATATCCAGGATCAGGGAATCCGAAGAAAGTAAAAGTCTGGAAGCCATTGTCAGCCGGTATTCATTCAGATAATCGATAAAGGAGATTCCCATTGTGTTTTTAAAATATTTCATGAAATGGGACTGACTTAAATGCACTTCTTTTGAAATATCTTCAATCGTGATTTTTTCCATATAATTGTTTTCTACATATTTAATGATCAGCTTGATTTTTTCTAAGGATTTAAAATCTTTTTTCTGCACATTTGTGATACAGCAGCGGCTGAATAAAATATAGAAAAGCAGGTAGAGCTGGCTCTTGATAAAAAGCTGGTATGCTGCCGGATTTGTTTTGCAGATCTCATCATTTGCATCGATGCAGGCAGCAATCTGCGGATAAGCCTCGTCGCCCGGCTGATAAAGAGTTGGAACAGAGATCGTTCCGTCCATCAGTGGAGAAAAATAATCGGTGGTACAGGCATCCGTCTGTTTTGCGAGAAGTATCTGTGGATGAAAAATGATATTTTCGTATTCCATGTGCTCCTCGCGATACTGCTCGATCGAATGGAGCTGTCCGGGAAGGATTAGCGCGATCGTACCGGCTGTTACGGCATACTGCTTCAGATCGACGGTAATAAGGCCGCTTCCTTTCTTGATGTAGATGATCTCCATCTCGTCGTGCCAGTGGATCGGCACATAGGAAAAATCAAGCGGGATGGAACAAAGATACGTGATATAAGGAAACAT
>CAKRLC010000120.1 GCA_934358955.1 uncultured Roseburia sp.
AAATGTTTTTGTTCGCCATAAAAATCTTTTGTTCCAAATAAAACCTCTGAATTATCAAATGCATCTGTTATCATTTTTACCCTCCCATTCTGCTATAAACTCACTCTGTCCATTTATTAAAAGCTTTTTCTTCTTCATATCCACTCTCGCCATAGCACCATACTGCAAAACACATCTTGGAGCAGCATGTCCAAAATTCACATTCCTGTCTTTCGATTTTCCTATCATTACTGCGTTCTTAAATAGAACCAGATTAGAACCATTCGATAAAACAAATGCCGGAACCCCGCATAAATACAGGCTTTCGGCATTTCTTTCCGTTATTCAAATTCTACCGTTCCAGTTGGCTTCGGTGTACAATCATAAAGCACACGGTTAATACCAGGCACTTCATGAGTGATACGGTCTGTGATATGAGCCATCACTTCATATGGGATTTCAGCCGCCGTTGCTGTCATAACGTCTGTGGAGCATACCGCACGAACGATACAACACCACTCAAAAGCTCGTTTTCCATCTTTGATACCTGTTGATCTGAATTCCGGAACAACGGTGAAATACTGCCAGATTTTTTCTGCCAGTCCGTTTTTATCAAACTCCTCACGAAGGATCGCATCAGATTCACGAACTGCTTCAAGACGATCACGGGTGATCGCTCCCGGACAACGAACACCAAGTCCTGGTCCTGGGAATGGCTGACGGTAAACCATATCATGTGGAAGGCCAAGTTCATCGCCAACAACGCGAACCTCATCCTTGAACAGAATTCTGACTGGCTCTACAAGCTCAAAATCCATATCCTCCGGAAGTCCGCCTGCATTATGGTGCGCTTTGATTCCTTCTTCTGACTCAAGAATATCCGGCCAGATCGTACCCTGTGCCAGGAATTCAATTCCATCAAGTTTTCTTGCTTCTTCTGCAAATACTTCAATGAATTCTCCACCGATAATCTTTCTCTTTGTCTCAGGATCTGCAACCCCTGCTAACTTCTCAAGGAAACGATCTGTTGCATCCACATAAACCAGATTTGCATTCATCTGATTACGGAATACTTCAATTACCTGCTCTGGCTCGCCTTTACGAAGCAGACCATGATTTACATGAACACATACTAACTGCTGACCAATGGCTTTAATTAAAAGTGCTGCAACAACAGATGAATCTACTCCCCCTGAAAGTGCAAGAAGAACCTTCTTATCTCCCACCTGTTCCTTGATCAATGCAACCTGCTCTTCAATAAAAGCCTGTGCAAGCTCTGGTGTCGTAATTCTTTCCATATCAGCCGGTCGTCTGATTTCAGTAACATTCATTTGTAACTCCTCCTCAATCTTTTAAATAAATTATTCGTTCCAGACTTGTTTTCCAGTCTTAGAATGATCCCCCGCCAGAATATTTTTTATAAAATACTGTCTTGGAGATATTATAACTTGAACATACTATTGAGGCAAGCTATTTATTTTCCGTTCACTGACTTCCTAACGTTATTGCAGATACCAGCCTGTTCCATTCTCCTGTAACAGGCTTCCTTTTTCTCTAATCCAGGATATTTCCATCAATAGAGATCGTCACTACCTGCCATGGAATAAACTTACCGCTTTCCTGAAGTGCTTTCTTTGCTGCCATCTCAAGCCCTCCACAGCATGGAACTTCCATACGCACGATCGTTACACTCTGAATATTGTTATTCGTAATAATCTCTGTCAGCTTCTCGCTATAATCGACAGCATCCAGTTTCGGACATCCGATCAGAGTCACTTTGCCGCGCATAAATTCCTGATGAAAGGATGCATAAGCATATGCCGTACAATCCGCTGCGATCAAAAGTTTTGCTCCGTCAAAATATGGTGCCTGCACTGGCGCCAGTTTGATTTGCACCGGCCAGTTTTGAAGCTGGGAAATCTGTTTTTCAAATGCACTTGACATTTTAGAATCACTCGAAGAGACCACACTGTCTGAAGCTTCTCTTTTCATCTGTCTCATCATTGATCCCGGGCATTGATGCACCGGTGCCGTCATTGCCTTTGTCACTTTTTTCTTTGCTTCCATTACGGCTTTTTCATCATACTCAGGTGCTTCCCTTTCCTCAAAGGTAATCGCACCTGTCGGACATTCTGGCAGACAATCTCCAAGTCCATCGCAAAAATGTTCCCGGACAAGCTTTGCTTTCCCATCCACCATATCAATTGCACCTTCATGGCATGCCTCTGCGCACAAACCACATCCAATACATTTTTCCTCATCAATACGAATGATTTTTCTTACCATAATCTTATTTTCTCCAATCATTTTCTATAAAAATTATCTTCTAAGGCATATGCGATATAAGAAGTTGTCTTACAATAGCAATATAGTATAATCCGATTTTTATGTATGTTGGATTTCTAACAAAAATAATAAATGACATGAAAATATTTAGATTTATACACGGAAAATTCTTTTTTCAAATGTTTTTCAACACAATAGCAATGATCGATGCCTGTTTTAATTGCCTTTTTTTGACATTGCCATTCGTATGAGTTTTTCAAAGGACTGTGCAAAATGTATATCATCCTCATTTGTGCGCTTTCTCAGTCCCTTACTGTGATTCTTGTGCGAACTTCTTCTGGCTTTTTTATTCAGGTGCCGCTCCATGAGCATCTGATCGATGTTGTCATTTGTGTACCACTTGCCAGATTGATGAATGGCGTAGGCACCCTTTCCGAGTGCCATCGCTGCGACACCATAATCC
The DNA here is from genome assembly GCA_934358955.1 of uncultured Roseburia sp. GTDB lineage: Bacteria > Bacillota > Clostridia > Lachnospirales > Lachnospiraceae > Roseburia. The sequence goes on from CAKRLC010000120.1 coordinate 2,729, forward strand.
TGCGATACAACAATGTCTCCTTTCCGGCAAATGCTGATCAGCTTATAATCCACAGCGTCAGCTCCTGCTCCAACTATGATCACCTCACTGTAATCTGATGACAACACATGATTCGTATCACATAGGAGTGTTACCGGAATATTATGCTCTTTTGTAATTTTTTCGACAATGCCAACCACCGGGCAGGCATCTGCATCAACAAATACTTGCATTTTTATTATCCTTTTCTTATATTTTTACAGGCAATATGGAATTTCCATTGTAAGCCCCGGATTTCTGTTTCAATTGATTTTCCGATGCCTGTGCTGGCATCGATATTTAAAATAGTTTTCCTATTCGATGCTTCTTGAGTCAATGAGAAGATTACTGGCTCCCATATCGCAGGCTGTTTCTCATATCATACACTCTTTTCAAATGCAAAAACATCGATTTTCTTTTTTTGTTAAATTTCGATGTCTTTTTCTCTTGAATCAGATCTTTTTTTCCTCCACAGGCATCGGGATTCGTAGTTTTACGTCAGATCGCTTCATTCTGTATCGAATCAAGCTCATTTTTCTCCCTAGCATTATCTGGCAGGATAAATCTTGGTTCTATTTTTGTATAATGTTAACATATCACAGTGGAAATCATATTCCAATATTTCTTCTGAAATACTACGATGTTTGTAGAATATACACTTCTTCGGCAAAAAAGGGAGACGGGCGGAAATTGTTTTGCATTTCCATCCATCTCCCTGATATTTCCTATTTTTAAAATTTATGCCAGCGAAATCTCATCAATTAATTTCAGTTCTTCTTCTGTAAATGGTGCACAGGAAATTGCTTTGATATTGTCCAGGATCTGCTGTGCTCTGGATGCCCCTATCAGAACACTGGTTACTTCCTTATGGTGAAGCAGCCATCCAAGTGCCATATCTGCTAATTTTTCACCACGCTGCGCAGCCAAATCATTCAACTTGCGGATCTGATCCAGTCTATGTTCATCCAGTGTACTTTCCTTCAGGAATCTTCCATCGGTACGGATGCGGCTGTCTTCCGGAATACCGTGAAGATATCGGTCTGTAAGCTGCCCCTGTGCCAGTGGACTGAACGTGATCAGACCTTTTTGCAGTTCAGCTGTCATTTGCTTTAATCCATTTTTCTCTACCGTTCTGTCAAATATCGAATAACGGTTCTGATTAATCACAAACGGGCAATGTAGTTCCTGCAGAATCGCAGCTGCTTTTTTCAATGTTACACCGTCATAATTGGAAAGACCGACATAGATTGCCTTACCACTCTGCACAGCATGTGCCAGCGCTCCCATGGTTTCTTCCACAGGTGTATCCGGATCCATTCGGTGATGATAGAAGATATCCACATACTCTAATCCCATGCGCTTCAGGCTCTGATCCAGGCTGGCAAGAAGATATTTGCGGCTTCCCCAGTTTCCATAAGGGCCGTCCCACATCTCATATCCTGCTTTTGTCGTAATAATCAGTTCATCACGGTAAACTCCCAGATCTTCTTTTAAGATTCTGCCAAAATTTTTCTCCGCACTGCCCGGTTCCGGACCATAGTTATTGGCCAGATCAAACTGTGTGATTCCGTTGTCAAATGCGGTAAAACAAAGCTCCTTCATATTTTCAAACTTCGCCGTATCGCCAAAATTATGCCACAGTCCAAGTGACACCTTTGGCAACATCAGTCCGCTGTTTCCGCAACGATTATATTCCATAGTGGTGTATCTTTCCTTTGATGCTGTATACATAGTGATCTTCCCCCAGTTTTGATATAAATTTTTCTTCTTGTTAATGTACTATTTTCAGTTCCTTCACCAGCTGATTCTTATATTCTTCAACAAGATAAGTCTAGCATGTGAAGGGCTATTTTCCCAGTGAATTCATATCATAATTATTCATCTGCTGTTGTTATTTCATTACTGTTCATTCGAACCTCGTTCCAGTAACGATTCGCAGACTCATTTTAAGTTTTTGCTTCGCAAAAGGATTCTGCTCACTCTTAAATCACTTTCTTACGCAGCAAAACAGCTAGTGTTTTACTGCTGAATGAACAGTAACGTTATTTCAAGCCTGCCTCCTTAAATTTTTCCAATCTGTAATGATGTTCATCATCCAATTCCTTAACACCATTTTTGTAATCATATCCAAATTTTCTATAAAATTCTGTTGCTGTAATGGATGCCGGTATCTCAATTCTGCTTGCTCTTACATAAAATTCATCCGTTTCTAATGTATTTATGATTTTTCTTCCAACACCCTTTCCATGAAATTCTGGGAGGACAAAAATAGACAAAAGTATACTTTCTGTTTCACTTCCCCAAAAACTTGAGATAGAACCTGTTCCAATTATTTTTCCATCAAATTCAAAGACATACATATGCGCATAACTTGCCACATTCAGAACCTTTTCCACATCGTAAACCTTTGCAAGTTTCTCCATTGCTGATATGCCATAATCTTTACTGTTAACCTCTAAGAAATTCCTGACAATAAGATTTCTGACCTCTTGGGCATCCTCTTTCTTAAATCGCCTCACCTCAACGCAACCCTCTGCATAATCAACCAATGTCGTATTTTCATTTAACCTTGCGTATTTATAGCCGTGTACGTCCGTAATACATGTGTACATATAATGTCTTGAATATATGTTCTGATCCATGTGTATGTTCTCCTTGTTTTTGTTGGATAATATACCCGTCTTGGCAATTCATGTCAATAATCTATTTGCTTATGTCCATGATTTTGAACCTCCTCAGTCTCATGTTAGTCTCAACAAACAACTTCAAAAATGAGACTGACTTGAGACTACAACTTTATAATTTACCTGCAAATACTGATTTTATCACATTTTGCTATATCATAGAGTCTCACTTAGTCTCAAATCTCGTGAGACTTCGTTGCGACTAACTTTGAAATATTCTTGAGTAAAAGTTTGGGTGTCACATTGAGTGCCAAAGTTACTGTCATTTACCTACCTAATTTCCCATTTACTACCATTATCCGAACCTTTTCGTTCTATGATACCTTTATCCTTTAATTCTGATATATATCTAGCAATTGTTCTAACCACATTAGTTAAGATGTGGTTAGGTTATTTTCTTACGAAAAATATTTCTAATTTTTACTTGATGGCTTCTCCGGTATAGTCATCTTTAACACACCATTTTTCAGCATGGATATTTATCAACAATTATCTGCAGATACTCAAGTTCTCCTTTATATAACAAATTTACATCTACAATGATTCCCATTGTGTCCGTAATTTTATTGGGGATTCGCTCTAATAAATC
>CAKRLC010000121.1 GCA_934358955.1 uncultured Roseburia sp.
ACAAGATCCTTCCCAGAAAGAGCTGCAAAACTCTTTGCTGCATCTGAGGAAGCTGCAAAAGCTCGTTACGAACATCTGTTAAGATTAGTTGAATTATACAAATAAGATTTCGATCGTATCGGAACTTAAGTAGATTCCAAAATCCCCGGAAAGGTTTAAGCCTTTCCGGGGATTTTTGCAGGAGGAAAACAGATGAAACCTATTTTAGAGATCTGCTGCGGCAGCTTCGAAGATGTAAAAATTGCATATGAAAATGGTGCTGACAGGGTTGAACTAAACAGCGCACTGTATCTTGGCGGATTGACGCCGTCTCTGGCAAATCTGGTCTGTGCAAAAGAACAGTGCGATATTCCGGTTGTGACTATGGTGCGGCCAAGAGGAAGCGGATTCTGCTATACAACAGAAGAATATGAAACAATGCTTTTGGACACCAGGCTTTTGTTGGAGCATGGAGCAGATGGGATTGCATTCGGATTTTTGAAAGAGGACAAAACCATAGACACGGAGCGCACAAAAGAAACTATTTGCCTGATTCATGAGAAGGGAAAAGAAGCTGTGTTTCATCGTGCATTTGATTGTGTTGTGGATCAGAAGCAGGCAATCGAACAGCTTATTTCGCTTGGTGTGGACAGAATCCTTACCAGTGGAGGGGCGCCGGATGTATGGAACGGCAGAGAACAGTTAAAGCTTCTTCAGAAGGAATATGGAAAAGAGATTGAGATTCTTGCAGGAAGCGGAGTGAATGAGAAGAATGTGGCGGAGTTGATATCATTTACCGGAATCCGCCAGGTGCACAGTTCATGTCGGAGCAGGAAGATAGATGAGACCGCATCGAACGGATGTGTTGATTTTTCTTATGATGAAAAGAATTCTTATGAGCAGGTAAATGGAGAAAAAGTAGCGGTACTTTGTCAAAATGCCCAATTGTTTGGTGACTGAAAAATAAAGGTTGACAAAACAATGGCAAAATTTTATAATATTAATAGATTTTTGAGGATAGTTCACATGCAAATGTACTAAACCGAGAGAGCATATCGTTGAATTTGCGGGTGCTTTTTCGGTTTTTTTTATGTGATAGGAAATTCCTTGGAATTCCCTGTTACATAAAAAGGCACTAACGTGCCAAGGCACATTCTTTTTATTCACAACAATAGAATGTGTGCAAAAAAATTTATTATTTATGATAAGGAGGAACAAATGGAACGTGTATCTGGAAAGATTGCATTCGGGGGAATTGCGATCGGAAAAATTCGTGAAGTAACCAAAGAAAAAAATGTTGTACGCCGCAGCCATGTGGATGATGTACAGGCAGAGCTTTCCCGTTTTGAAAAAGCGAGAGAGCAGGCTGTGACAGAGCTTCAGGAACTGTATGAGAAAGCAGTGAAAGAAGTAGGAGAAGCGAATGCAGCAATCTTCGAAGTCCATCAGATGATGTTAGAAGATGATGATTATCTCGATTCTGTGCATAATATCATTGAGACACAGGAAGTCAATGCGGAATTTGCTGTTGCAACAACCGGAGATAATTTTGCAGAGATGTTTGCAAGCATGGACGATGATTATATGAAGGAACGTGCCGCAGACGTAAAAGATATTTCAGAACGCCTGATCGCAGTATTGTCTGATAAACGCAGCGGACAGACTATATCCGGAGAAGAAAAAGAAAAATATATCATTGTAGCGGATGATCTTGCCCCAAGTGAGACGATCCAGCTTGACAGAGAGAGCGTTCTTGCATTCGTGACGAGACAGGGATCTACGAATTCCCATACAGCGATCCTTGCACGTACCATGAATATTCCGGCGCTTGTTTCTACTGCAATTCCACAGGGTGTTGATGGCCAGATGGCAATTGTTGATGGTGAGAGCGGAAGTGTGATCCTTGATCCGGATGACGAGACAAAGGCTTTGTATGAGAAGAAACTGACAGAAGAGAAGAAGCGTGCAGAATTACTGCTTCAGTTAAAAGGAAAGCCAACCGTAACAAAAGACGGAAAAGAGATTAAGTTATATGCTAATATTGGAGAAGTAAAGGATCTTGGCGCAGTCTTACAGAATGACGCAGCAGGAATCGGTCTGTTCCGGAGCGAATTCTTATATCTGCACAGTGAGGACTTCCCAACAGAAGAAGAACAGTTCAAGGCATATAAGACAGTAGCAGAAGTGATGGCTGGTAAGAAGGTTATTATCCGTACATTAGATATCGGAGCAGACAAACAGATTGGTTACTTCAATTTGGATCATGAAGAGAATCCGGCACTTGGATATCGTGCGATCCGTATCTGCTTAAGCCGCCCTGAAATTTTTAAAACACAGCTGAGAGCGTTATATCGTGCGAGTGTTTATGGCAATATTTCTGTGATGATCCCAATGATCGCATCTGTCTGGGAAGTGAAAAAGGTCAAAGAGATCATGGAAGAAGTGAAAGAAGAACTGAGAAAAGAAGAAATTCCATTTAAGGATATGGAGTTTGGTATTATGATAGAGACACCGGCAGCCGTTATGATCGCAGACGAGCTTGCAAAAGAGGTAGACTTTTTCAGTATCGGAACAAACGATCTGACACAGTATACATTAGCAATTGACAGGCAGAATGCAAAACTGGACGAGTTTTATGACTCACATCATCCGGCAATCCTCAAGATGATCCAGATGGTGATCGACAGTGCGCATAAAGAAGGAATCTGGGCTGGTATCTGCGGCGAGCTTGGCGCAGACGTGACTCTTACAGAGACATTTGTCCAGATGGGAATTGATGAATTATCTGTTTCACCGGCAATGGTATTACCGGTAAGAGACAAGATTATAAATGCATAGGGAAAAGGAGAAAAGAACATGAAAACATTCAGCTACACAGTAAAAGACGAATTAGGAATCCATGCAAGACCAGCAGGTATGCTCGTAAAGGAAGTAAAGAATTTCCAGAGTAAAGTAACACTGGAAAAAGACGGAAAAACAGTTGATGCATCCCGTCTGATGGCAGTTATGGGAATGGGTGTAAAAAAAGACATGACTGTAAATGTTACGGTAGAAGGCGAAGATGAAGATGCTGCATTTGATGCCATCAAAGCATTCTTTGAGACAAATTTATAAAAGTCAGAAAATAATGGAACCACAAAAATAGAATTTGAGGTTCTGTAAAATGTAAAGGGGATTTTAAAATGAGAATTTATAGAGCAACAGACTATAAAGATATGAGCAGAAAAGCAGCAAACATTATTTCTGCACAGGTTATTATGAAACCAAATTGTGTACTGGGACTGGCAACAGGATCTTCACCGATCGGAACATATGAGCAGTTAGTAGAGTGGTATAAGAAGGGTGACCTTGATTTCTCAGAGGTGAAAACAGCAAACCTTGATGAATATAAAGGACTTGACCGTACAAATGATCAGAGCTACTACTATTTTATGAACGATCATCTTTTCAGCAAGGTAAATATTGACATGGCAAATGTCAATATTCCAAACGGTATGGAGCCGGATGCTGAAAAAGAATGTGCAAGATACGAGGCAAAGATCCATTCTCTTGGAGGAGTGGATTTACAGCTGTTAGGACTTGGTCATAATGGTCATATTGGATTTAATGAGCCAAACAGTGAGTTTGATAAAGTAACACACTGTGTAGATCTGACAGAGAGCACGATCGAGGCAAATAAAAGATTTTTTGCATCCATTGATGATGTTCCTAGACAGGCCTATACAATGGGAATTAAAACAATCATGCAGGCAAAGAAAATCCTGATCGTAGTCAGTGGGGAAGATAAAGCAGAGATCGTTAAAAAGGCTTTCTTTGGACCGATCACACCGGAAGTACCGGCATCTGTATTACAGCTTCACAATGATGTCACACTTGTAGGTGATGCAGCAGCACTTTCTTTGATCGGTTAAAAATATGTCTTAAAAGAAAATTCGTGAATGTGCTGAAAATACGAACGAAAACTACTACAAAAGAAGAAAATATTGTGAAAAACAACGAAATAAATCTTCGAAATGAGAACAACTTGACAGTAATAACTAACAATGATAAAATAAATCTAAATTAATAATTAAAGAATTATAAACATTGGATTGTTACTGACGAGCAGGCAAAACCAGATTTCACATAGTTCAGGCGAGCTGTGTGGAGTCTGGTTTTTATGTAATAAGAAATTCCTTGGAATTCCCTGTTACATAAAAAATAATAAAAGACCAGGACAGCAAAGTCAGTTCTGAGTGATGGGGAGATATATGAATATCCAGAAAGTAATTAATAATAATGTAATATCTGCTTATGACGAAAAGAACCAGGAAGTTGTGATCATGGGAAGAGGAATTGGGTTCAAAGCGCATCCTGGTGACAAGATCGATGAGACAAAAGTTGAAAAAGTATTTCGAATCGAGAATGAGACGCTTTCCAGACAGTTTCAGGAGTTGTTGGAAAATATCCCACTCGAGCATATGCAGCTTACAAGCGATATTATTTCTTATGCAAAGAAGAGTCTGAATGTTCAGCTGAACCAGAATATTTATATTACGCTGACAGATCATATTAATTTTGCGATCCAGAGACAGGCACAGGGCATACAGCTTCAGAATGCATTGTTATGGGAGATCAGGAAGTTTTACAATCAGGAATATCTGCTTGGCAAGTATGCAGTAGATCTGTTAAATCAGAAGCTTGGTACAAAGTTTTCTGAAGACGAAGCTGGTTTTATCGCATTACATTTTGTAAATGCAGAGTACAATACAAACATCAGAGATACATTTGCCATGACAAATATGATCCAGGGGATTCTGGATCTGGTAAAAACAGAGATGCAGATTGAATTTAACGAAGATTCGCTTCATTATGAGCGGTTTGTGACTCATCTGAAATTTTTAGCACAGCGTTTGTACCGCCACGAGATGCTGAAGGATGAGGAAGTCGAATTAGCCCAGATGTTGGAGAATAAATATCCAAAAGAATATGAGTGCAGTAAGAAGATTGCATCTTATATCAAACAGGAATATGGCTGGGAAATCTCCGGCGAGGAAGTAATGTTTCTTTCCATACATATCCGGCGGGTATGTATGACAGAGTAAGGGAAAAGAGGGAGAGAAGATGTTTAATTTTTTCAAGAAAAAAGAAAACACAGGAATTGAGATCGGTTCACCGGTAAATGGCAAGGCGGTTGCATTAAAAGAAGTAAGTGACCCGACCTTTGGTGAAGAGATTTTAGGAAAGGGTGCAGCTGTGATCCCATCAGACGGTAACATTTATGCACCGGCAGACGGAACACTGGATATGGTGTTTGATACATTGCATGCAGTCAGCATGACAACAGCAGATGGAGTAGAGCTGTTAGTACATATTGGTTTAGATACCGTTGCTTTAAAAGGAGAACATTTTACTGCACACAAAGCAAGCGGTGACAGTGTGAAGAAAGGAGATCTTTTGATCTCAGTAGATTTGGATGCAGTCAAAGCAGCAGGTTACGATGTGATCACTCCGGTGATCGTATGTAACACATCCGATTATCAGTCAGTGGAAGCTGTTATGACAGGTTCCGAAGTCAAAGCAGGAGATACGATCCTGAAACTCAAAAAATAAATATGTATTTTAGCCAGGTATGTCATGGCATAAAATAAAAAGGGATTATTAATTTAAGGAGGAGCTTTAGTATGATGAAATATTTACAGAAACTCGGGAAAGCATTAATGCTTCCTGTAGCATGTCTGCCGATCTGTGGTATCTTAATGGGTCTTGGATATGCACTTTGCCCATCTACCATGCAGGGTGGAGATGTTACCGGTATCGTTGAGATGATCGGTTTCTTCCTCGTAAAAGCAGGGGGAGCTTTAATTGATAACATGGCAATTCTTTTTGTTATCGGTGTTGGTGTTGGTATGGCTGAAGACAATGATGGTACAGCAGCTCTTGCAGCTTTAGCATC
>CAKRLC010000122.1 GCA_934358955.1 uncultured Roseburia sp.
GAAGTTTATTGCTTGCAGCCTTTGTGAGCCGGTCACTTGCACTGTTCGTCGTGGAGGCAGTTGTGGAGGGGATTGCGATGTGCTTTACTTCCGGGACGGGAAGCGCATATCTGTACGAGTTGTATGGAGAAAACGGATATCTTGCAAAAACAGCACATGCAGGAAATTTTGGAACAGCAGGTTTTATCATCAGTATGGTCGCGTATGCTGGGATATATAAAATAAGCGGTATGGAAGGTTTGCTGATTACAACTGTAGTTATGAATATTATAGCAGTTGTATGTTCGTTCTTCTTGAGAAGTGAAAGAAGTAAAACCATAATTGCAGATAGAAAAGAAATGCAGCTTCTGGCAGACATCAAACTGCAGGAGAATAGCGGTGATACTATGCAGAAAAAGCAGGAAAAGGATTCGATGCGGCAGATTTTAGCGGTATTTAAAAACAAAAAAGCATTCCTGTTTTTGGTTTCGCTGGCAATTTTTAGTATCGCATGGCTTCTGATTAACTTCTTTTACGTGGAAAAACTTGAAAACTGCGGTTTGTCGGTAGAATGGATGTCATTGATCATTTTGATCTATTCAGCTGTACAAATGCTGGCAGAACCCATTTTAGGGAAATTGTCTGCCGGAAAAAAAGGAAAGTCCGGCAGGGGAAAACTGCTCGCAGTTACAGCTGTTACAGCAGGGGTGGCATTTCTTCTTTTTGGAGTGATGAAATCCAGGGCAGCCGTACTGCTTCTAATGCTGATATTGCCGTTGCTTTTAAATCTTCCGGAATACCTGCTGATGGATCTGGAAAATCAGTTTGTGGACGAAGCGGAGTGTGGCAGTCAGCGTGCGGCAACGCTGTCTGTGCTTAATATGGGCGTGAATCTGGTGGAGATTCTGATGCTGTCAGCCTCAGCGTTTTTGACGAAAATCGGAATACAGTGGTGTTTTGTGTTTGTTGGATGCTTTCTGATGGTGGCAGCATGCCTGTTTGTCAGAATACAAAAATAGAAGGAGCGAAAACCGCTTCCTCCTATCAAAATGATCCGTATTTTACCACAGACCTAATACGTGTTGCATCAGCAAACTCATACAGGTAATACCGATCCAGCAGCTGAATCCAAAGTCGCCGAACCAAGATTGTACATGGAATCCCAGGTGGAGGCAGCAGCGGTAACGGAAGAAATGAAGTATTTCATTTCCGAATCGACCAGAAAAAAAGTCGATTTACATATTTTTCAAGGCAGGATATCATGGTATTATGATACTTATAAAGAACCTATTACATCTGTTGGAAAGGGTGGTGAAAAGTTATGAAACTATTATTTAAACAAAGACTGTTTTCATGGTTTGACAGCTATGATATTTATGATGAGGCGGGCAATACTGTTTACGTAGTAAAAGGCCAGTTGTCCTGGGGGCATAAACTTGTAATTTATGATGTTTATGGAAATGAAGTGGGAATGGTTGTTCAAAAAGTTCTTACTTTTCTTCCTAAATTCGAGATTTATAAAAACGGCAGTTATATCGGCTGCCTGAGCAAAGAATTCTCATTTCTGACGCCACATTATAATATTGATTATAATGGATGGCATATTGATGGAACAATTATGGAATGGGATTATAGTATTCTTGATCGAAGCGGTTATTCAATTGCGAGTGTTAGCAAAGAATTGCTTCGTATGACAGATACCTATGTCATTGATGTCCAGGATCCGGAAAATGCTCTGGATGCGTTAATGTTTGTATTGGCAATCGATGCCGAAAAATGTTCCAGGAATTAAGGGGTGTTTTATTTCTTGAGGCGTTTTTTTAACTATGTTATACTGAATTTATTAAGTTGATTATGAGAGTGGATTTAAGAATTTCACTTTCTGTCAGCAGGGGGATTTTTATTGAAAAGAGGAGGCTTTTTATTATGAGAGAAGTAAAGGCAGTAAAGATTAATGCAGTGGATTTTGCACCATATGGAACATTTTGCAGTATGACAGAACCAGAGGGATACCCGTTGCAAGGAGAGATCCATAAGTTTTATCCAGATCGTATTTCAGGAACAGCGGTTGGAAGTATTGCTTTTTCACCGATTGAAGTCCGTAAGGATGACAGAATTATTAAGGCAGCAGAATATCATACAACAACATGGGAGGGAATTGTCGCATTGGACGATGATATGCTCATTCATGTGGCACCAGCTTCTGGTGGAACACCGGTTCCGGAACTGGCAAAAGCTTTCCTTGTACCAAAGGGATGCATGGTAAAAATCAATGCAGCCATCTGGCATCTTTGTCCATTGCCGGTAAATAATGATGTATTACATGCAATGATCATTCTTCCGGAATGTACTTATGCGAACGATTGCACTGTCGTTGATTTTGAAGAAAAAGACTGGTTTAAGATCACAGTATAAAAAAGAACCTGGAAAATATAGAAGCAGAATGAGGGCAGGCATGGATGCTGACTCTGGATGCTCCATTTATAAAAGAATGAGATTATGAATATATTTTTCCAGAACGAACAGATGATTTATAGAGCTATATAACGAGAGAGACGGACAGAAAAATGAAGAAATCAAAGAAGAAAAACAAGTTAAAGCCATATCAAATGATCGCATTATTATGCGCAGTCGCCGTACCGGTATTATACATAGTGGCAATCATTTTATTTGCAGCAGGAAATCAATACGCAGAAGTAATGCTGGCAGTGGCAATCGGAGTTTCCATGTTTATGATGCCGGTGATGTACCTTGTGACGAAATATCCAAAAGATATGGCTGAAACATATAGTAATTTATTAAATGAAATAGAAAAAAATAAAGATATACACGATAAAAAACAGTAGTGCTATGGGAGCTCTTACGGCAGAAGGAATACATACATCACGATAAAGTGACACAGGCTCCCAGCCATTACAAATAAATGGAAGACCTCATGGCTTCCAAAGTTTTTGTGTTTACTGTTAAAAATCGGAAGCTTTAATGCATAAATCACACCACCTACGGTATAAATGATGCCACCGGCTAAAAGCCATCCGAAAGCAGCTGGTGGCAGATTATCCAGGATTGTGGAAAATGCCAGTACACAGGTCCATCCCATTCCGATATACAAAACGGAAGATACCCATTTTGGACAGAAAACCCAGAAAGCCTTGATCAAAATGCTGACGATGGCGAATGCCCATACAATACACAGCAGAGTGATACCTTTACGACCACCAATTGTTAACAGGCAGACTGGTGTGTAACTTCCTGCGATCAGGACAGAGATCATCATATGGTCAATTTTCTTTAGTATCGTATTTATTTTGTCAGAAATATCAAATGTATGATAAGTAGTACTGGCTGCATAAAGCAAGATGAGGCTGGCTGCATAAATGGTCAGCGATACAAGATAAATTCTGTCAGGCTCATTGGCTGCTCTGAACAAAAGCGGGATTGCTGCAAAAATGGCCATAAGCATGCCGATAAAATGTGTGATCGCGCTTCCTGGATCTTTAATGTGATAATTTTTTTTCATAATATGCACCTCTAAAATATTCATATAACAACAAGTAGTTTTAAATACTACATCTAGGATATGCATATACTATATCACATATTCATAAAAATGCAAGGCTGTTTATAATGAATGTCCCAAAGGCTTTTGATCTAAACATGAAAAGTATTTGAGCTGTGCAGTAGGAGATTATGGAAGATTGACATTTGTCGAAATGTACATTCTTGCGATAAAAAAGTGATGAAAATATAGTCAAAGTGCATAAAAAATATTGATTTTTTCCGTATAACCGTGTATGATAAGGCTGTATGCATGGGGACTCTTAGGAACGATGTAAGAGGCATACAGTAACAAAAGGAGAAGAATATTTTAAGCCAATGAGAGCTGTCAGAGGTTTAGGAAAGTGGAGGGAAACGTATGAAATACAATTTCGAAGAGTACAGAGACAGAAAAAATATGGAGGCAATGAAATGGGATGAAATGTCTCCGGATACAGAACCTGGCGTTGTACCATTGTCTGTAGCTGACATGGAGCTGTTAAGTCCGCCTGAGATTATCGATGCACTTGTGGAAACAGCAAAATTCGGTATGTATGGATATACATGGTGGGGTGACCGCTATGCAAACGCTGTAAAGCATTGGATGAAAACAAGGCATGACTGGGAGATCGAGAAGGACTGGATCGTTCAGTTAAATGGAGTGGTACAGGGTCTTGCCTGTGCTTGCAGAGCCTTTACGGAACCAGGTGATAATGTATTATTATTAACACCTATTTATTATCCGTTCTATAGAGTACTTGAGAGAAATAAGAGAACTTTAGTAGAAAGTCAGGTACAGTTAGTTGACGGTCATTATGAAATCGATTTTGAAGATTTTGAAGAGAAAGCAAAGACCGCAAAATTGTTTTTCCTTTGCAATCCACACAATCCATTAGGACGCGTCTGGACAGAAGAAGAACTGAGAAAAATGGGAGACATTTGTTTAAAATATAATGTGCTTGTTGTCAGTGATGAGATCCACTTTGACCTGATCATGCCAGGATATAAACATACAGTATACGCAACTTTAGGAGAAGAATACGCAAATAACAGTATCATTCTCAATGCGCCAAGTAAAACATTCTCCCTTGCAGCATTGTGTCTGGCAAATGCATTTATTCCGAACAAAGAATTAAGAGAAAAATTTGACTTTGAAGTAAATAATTCGGGTACATATACCTATAGTATTTTTGGTACAAGAGCGCTGGAAGTAGGTTATATGCAGTGTGGAGAGTGGGTAGACCAGCTGAATGAACATTTATATGGAAACTACCAGTACTTTAAAGATTTTATGAAAGAGAAATATCCGGATGTCTGGGTTGCTGATCTGGAAGGAACGTATCTGGTATGGTTTGACTGCAGATGCTTTGGATTAGACGGAAAGACACTTGGAGAATATCTTCGCAAAGAAGCATCCTTATATCTGGATGATGGATATGTATTTGGTGAGATTGGTGATGGTTTCGAGCGTATTAATATTGCTTGTACGAGAGAAGTACTTGTAAATGCGCTGGATCGTTTTGATAAAGCAATGCAGAAATTAAAAAATAAGTAAAGTAACCAGGAATTCATTATTTTTTATTGCATTTCGAAAAAAATACGTTATAATGTAACCGTAAACGGCCGCTTGAAAGCCGGTATAACGTATGATTCGAAAGGAGTTACAGACATGAAAGTACAGAATATCAAAGATATAGAAGCATTTTTTAAAGTAGTAGATAGCTGCGAAGGTAGAGTAGAACTTGTAACAGGAGAGGGAGACAGACTGAATCTGAAATCCAAACTGTCACAGTATGTATCTATGGCACATGTATTCTCCAATGGAGAGATTCCAGAGCTTGATGTTGTTGCATATGAGCCGGAAGATACCAAGAAGCTCATCAAATTCATGATGACAGGAGAGGCTTAAGAAGCAGCGAGTCCTTGCAAAACTCAGATATTGAGAAATTTGCCTGAAAAGTGAACTTAAGAGAGATAAAAAATAGCGATGCAGTATGGATATTTATACTGTATCGCTATTTTTGCATACA
>CAKRLC010000123.1 GCA_934358955.1 uncultured Roseburia sp.
CCCACAAAAATCTGGTCTAACATGGATTGTAAATTTAAAATAGACTCACCCTCCATCATAAGCTCAAAGGTAGAATTAAACGTTACCATGCTTGCTGTCATACCACCTACCATGATAAGACCTACAATGCTTGCTGCCTTCGTCAGAATATTCATCAGACCACTTTCGTACACCTTCTGAATATACTCGGAACCCAGTTTGTATCCTAAAAAAGTTCCATAATATTTTACAAGAAGTGATGGGATATTAAATAACAGCAGGAAAATGATCGGTGCAAGCACATTTCCCGTCATTCCCATTCCGACTGCGATTCCGGCTGCGATCACTCGCAACACACCCCAGAAAATGGAGTCACCGATACCGGCAAGAGGTCCCATCAGACTGGATTTGACGGCATTGATAGAATTCGCATCAAAATCTTTCTGTTCGCTGTTCTTTTTCTCCATAGAGGCAACTAAGCCCATGATAAAGGTAGAGCAGGTGATCGTCGTGTTAAAGTAAGACATACTTCTCACGAGGGCCTCTTTTTTTCCTTTTTCATCATTTTTATAAAATTTATCGATAAAAGGCATCATCGCATAGCTGAAACCGGATGCACCCTGCTTTGCCGGGCTTACGGCTGCATATAAGGTGAATGATCTCCAGAACGCCTTTCTTAACATTTTTCTTTCGTCTGCCGGAATAGATTTTGTTAAATTACTCATGAGAAAAATTCCTCCTCTTCTTCATCATATTCGATTGCCTGCGCTTCTGAAGGCACTGCCACACGCTGTGCTGCAAGCTGGTTCATTCTGTAGTCGCTCATTCCAACTGAAATCGCAATGATCACACCGATCACTGCAAGGGCGATCAATGGAAGATTTAAGTATGCTGCCAGTACAAATCCGAGGAAATAAAACATACAGATTTTTTTATCCCACAGCATCTTCATCAGCATTGCCATACCAACTGCCGGAAGCAGGCCGCCGCATACGCTCAGTCCATTCATGACAACATCCGGGATCGCATCCATTAATGCGCTGACTGCATCGGAACCAAATAAAATACCGAGAAAAGCAACAAGGGAATAGAGCGCCCAATTGACTGCCCAGAGTCCGTAGTGTAATAAGACGATCTGTTTTTCTTTTCCTTCTGCTGCAAGCTGATCGAACTTTTTAGCAAACATGCCGACTACGAAAATATATAAAACCGTTTTGATCTGAAGACCTAAAATACCGATTGGAAGTGCTAACGTAAGCGCTACCTCACTTCCTTTTCCGAGCATGATCGCAAAGGCCGTTCCGACTGCAGTTGCAATTCCAGGCTCTGCCGCGGAAGCACCACCGATATTGACAACGCCCATAAACACAGCTTCTAAGGATGCTCCGATCATCACACCGGTCTGCACATCTCCTAAAAATAATCCGACCAATGGTCCGATGACGATCGGGCGGTTTAACATAGTAAAACCAATTAATTCTGCACCACCGACACAGATAAATACTGCCAGGGCAACTAAAAATGCATTTAACATAACGTTTCACTCCTTCTTTTTTATTTCAGTTTATCAATCACATCTTTTACAAGCTTCTGCTCATCATTTGGAACCTGCTGCATACAGGTTTTCGGATCGATCTTAACAAGTTCCCTTAATTTCTGCACTTCCTCATCCGTCAGCATGATCGTCGGGGAAAGCAGCTGTTTTTCAGAGGCATCGATTCCATCAAATCTTCCGGTATTTCCAATGTTCAAAAACTCGATCTCGCCTACCTGTTTGCGCACGCGAAGCGCATCCTTTACCGTTCTTGTAAGTACTAAGATCCTCATTTTCGCAGCCCTTGGATCGTTCAGCACACGGATTGCTTCATCGACCGGTTTGATCAGCGCCTTGATCCCTGCCGGAACCGCCATTTTAAGTGCCATCTTCTGCGTATTGTCGCCTGCGGCATCGTCATTGGCAACCACAATGCCATCCACCTTTAACTGTCTCGTCCAGGTCATTGCCACCTGTCCATGGATCAGCCTGTCATCGACACGGAGTGCTGCGATCTTTGCAGTAGAGTTTTCATAATGGGCAGGTTCTTTTTTCTTCAGCGGCACCTGTTCTTTCTCCGTCTGGTTCTGTACTGCCTTCTTTTCATGGAGCTGTACCATCTGAAGTTCACTTCTTGCCTCTTCAATATATTCTTCGATTTCTTCCTCTGTCACATCGTCTCCGGATAGCATTACCTGGATCAGAACCGGTAAATTAGTTCCTGTGATCAGTGAGACATTGTCTTTTTTGGCATATTCCATCAGCTTCTGGTTCACGCTTCCACCCATAAGATCCGTAAATACAATAATACGGTCATTCTCATGTTCTGTAAAAAAGCTTCTGAACTGTTCTTCCACATTGTCTTCCGGCGTCACATAGGCGTCGATCGTTGTGATCTCTGCTAATTTTCCAACGATCAGCTCCGCCGTGTAACGGATTCCGGATGCCATTTTTCCATGCGTGGCAATTAAAATCTGTTTCATAAATCTAACTCTCCTTAAATTGATAAAATCACAATTCTGGTCTATCTGTTCTGTCTTTAGTTATGTACATAACTTTCTATGAGCACACTATAACATCGGTCTATCTTTCTGTAAATAGGTTATGTACATAACCGTATTTTTATATAAGCTTTCACAGGGTGTTTTTGTGCAATATGCCAGCAATGATGTCAGAAGGTCTGCCTTTAAGCTTGTATTAGCAGATGGAATAAAAAAACGATTCCAGTTTTCTCTTTGTGCAATGGAGATAAGACTCATGAAGTGTGGAAGCCTTTGCTGAACACACTTCACGTTTTCAGAGGCTTATCGAAATGTTTTGCACAATGAAACCTGGAATCGTTCTTTGTTCCTTCTGCTTATAAATATTATGGAGCAGACCTTCTGACTTCTGAATCCTGTTGCACAAAAATATCCTGGCTCCCACATCATTTTTCATGTGTCATCCAGGATATTTTTCTTCTATGCTTATAGATTATTTTATTTTCAGCACGCTCTGTTAAGGCTGTTCAATAACAGATTTACGCTTCACCAGTGTGACCGGAAGCTCGATCTCCTGCTCTCCCGCCGGTTCTCCACTGTTGATCCAGCGCATCACGGTCTGTACCGCAAGCTTTGCCTTCCATTCCACATCCTGCTTCACGGTCGTAAGACGCGGCGTGGAATACTCAGCATAACTGATATCATCATAGCCAGCCACTCCGATGTCATCCGGCACCAAAACTCCCTTATCTGCACAAAACCGGATTGCTTCTAACGCATACATATCCGACAAAAAGAAAAGCGCTGTCTTTGGTTTTCTCCTGCGGATCAGCCAGTCATAATTGGATTTTCTCTTTTCATAATTCATACCAAGCGGAACAAACTGCATTTTCTGGTTTTCTGCGGCAACTTCCCTCATGGCACGTTCTGCTCCCAGGTATCGCAAATGGTCGACACCGCTGTCCCTGCCTGCGCATACCTTGATCTCTTCATACCCACATTCCAAAAGATATTTTGTCATCTGGTATCCACCACTCTCATCATCCAGTCCGATATTGATGACATGGTTCTCTTCCCCGTCTTCCAGCTCACCATAGGCATCGATCGAAACGATCGGTTTTTTGATCAGCTGATAGATTTTCTCGCAATTACGTCTGCTAAAAGAAACGGCGATCACGCCATCTACGTCCCAGCCGGCTACCATCTGGAAAATCTTGTCAATCTCCTTGGTAGAATACAGCATGAGATAATAGTCCTGTTTCTGAACATATTCCTCAATAAATCCAATGATTTTTCCATAAAACGGATCTCCTAAAATAGAATCCTTAAAATCCTTGTGATAATTGATGACAACCGCAATGAGCTGCGACTTCTCATTATTCAGGACTCGCAATCCCATCTTCTGGACATAACCCATCTCGCGTATCAGTGATTCGATTTTGTCAATTGTTGCCGGGGAAACTTTCTTCGTTTTCCCATGTATGACATTTGAAACTGTTGTCGTACTGACGCCAGCTCTTTCCGCAATATCTTTGATCGTAGCCAAACTTCTTCTCCTTTTCTATACACCCTCATCCTTGCTCAAAAATCTGTCCCACTCCTCGACATCTCCGCTTCCGTTCACTTTCAGTAAAAATGTGTGGTCTTCGGTGTCAATAGAAATTCTGTATCTGTTATCCTCTTTCTCAATGGAATAAATCTCACAGCCTTCTAATTCCTTTAACGCTGCTGACACAGTTTCTGCCGGAATCATGGCATCTTCTTTTGCTTCCCGCAGATTTCCGTTGGCGTCGTATATTTTATAGCCTTCTTCGATCAGCTCAACCTGTTCCGGCTCTACGATCTTTAACTTCAACGCATTGGTACGCATCTCGCGGATATCACGGTTGCAGGAATTCTCCGGCAAAATGATAACATTGTCTAAAATCAGCTCGAAAATACTGCTCACCGCGCAGGTTTGTGCAAGAAAAGCCCCCTTAAATCTGAAATTTTCCAATTCATTGTCTGTATGATATTTCATGTTAAACACCTGTCCTATTCTTATTCACTCGTGTTGAATCAAAATTTAATTCTTATTTTAACATCCTTTTGCAGCTTTTTCCACTGCAAAAAGGCACAACCCGTGCAAAAAAGACACCGCCCGTACATCGTTCAAAAATCAGCTAAATCCATAACGCGGAATGAATTCTCATCCTGTAAAAGAGTAACACCCGCTTAGCTGGCTATGTCAAGATATTCCGATACTTTTTTTACAAAAGATCTATAAAACCTGCATTTCCATTGCTAATCTTGTTTTTCTGTTTTTTGTGATTTTCCGATGCATGTGCTGGCAGTGATATTTAAAATTGATTTTCTATTGGCAAATCTTGATTTTCTGCTTTTTGTGATTTTCCGATACCAGTGCTGGCAGTGATATTTAAAATTGATTTTCTATTGCTAATCTTGTTTTTCTGTTTCTTGTGATTTTCCGATGCCTGCACTGACAGTGATATTTAAAATTGTTTTTCTATTGCTAATCTTGTTTTTCTGTTTTTTGCGATTTTCCGATGCCAGTGCTGACAGTGATATTTAAAATTGTTTTTCTATTGCTAATCTTAATTTTCTGTTTTTTGCGATTTCCCCATGCCTGTACTGGCATCGATTTTTAAAATTGTTTTTCTATTGCTAATCTTGTTTTTCTGTTTTTTGTGATTTTCCGATACCAGTGCTGACAGTGATATTTAAAATTGATTTTCTATTGCTAATCTTGTTTTTCTGTTTTTTGCGATTTTCCGATGCCTGCACTGACAGTGATATTTAAAATTGTTTTTCTATTGCTAATCTTGTTTTTCTGTTTTTTGTGATTTTCCGATACCAGTGCTGACAGTGATAT
>CAKRLC010000124.1 GCA_934358955.1 uncultured Roseburia sp.
AAGCTTGCAAGATGTCAGGGATGTACGAACCACTGTCTCTTAACCATCAACCGTTTCTCCGGCAACCGCCAGTATATCACCGGTAACCGCTGTGAGCGCGGTCTTGGAAAAGAAAAGAACAAAGAAAACATTCCAAACCTTTTTGAATATAAGAACAAACGTATTTTTGATTACGAACCATTAAAACCGGAAGACGCAACCCGTGGAACCGTAGGAATCCCGCGTGTATTAAATATGTATGAGAATTACCCATTCTGGGCAACCTTCTTCAAAAAATTAGGTTTCTCCGTTGTACTTTCTCCATCTTCTACACGTAAGATTTACGAACTCGGTATTGATTCGATCCCCTCCGAATCCGAATGTTACCCTGCAAAGCTGGCACACGGACATGTAACCTGGCTGATCCACCAGAATGTGGACTTTATTTTCTATCCATGTATTCCATATGAGAGAAATGAATTCCCGGATTCCAACAACCATTACAACTGCCCGATCGTTACTTCTTATGCAGAAAATATTAAAAATAACGTAGATGAGATCACTTCCGGTCAGGTGAAGTTTTTCAACCCATTTATGGCCTTTACAAATGAAGACACATTATCTTCCCAGCTGATCAAGTTATTTGCATCTTCTGAATTCGGTATTCCGGAGGCAGAGATCCGTGATGCAGTGTCCGAAGGATGGAAAGAATTAGCTGTTGTCCGCATGGAAATGCAGAAAAAAGGCGAAGAAGTTTTAAAATATATGGAAGAAACCGGAAAACGCGGTATTGTCCTTGCCGGACGTCCATATCATGTTGACCCGGAGATCAACCACGGTATTCCAGAACTGATCACCTCCTACGGAATTGCAGTTCTGACCGAGGACTCTGTCTCCCACCTGCATCAGGTAGAGCGCCCTCTGATCGTTATGGACCAGTGGATGTACCACTCCCGTCTGTATGCAGCTGCAAACTTTGTAAAAACAAGGGATGACGTAGATCTGATCCAGTTGAATTCCTTCGGATGCGGTCTTGATGCTGTTACAACAGATCAGGTCAATGACATTCTGACCAAATCCGGTAAGATCTACACCTGCTTAAAGATCGATGAGGTCAACAACTTAGGTGCTGCCAGAATCCGTATCCGTTCGCTGATCGCTGCGATCCGTGTCCGTGAGAAAAAACAGGCTACAAGAACCGTTGTACCTGCAAATTATGAGCGTGTGGTATTTACAAAGGAAATGCGTGACAATTACACCATCCTCTGTCCACAGATGTCTCCGATCCATTTTGAGCTGCTTGAGCCAGCTTTTAATGCAGCCGGTTATAATCTGGTTGTACCAGATATTCCTGCAAGGGAATGTGTGGATGTCGGATTAAAATTCGTAAATAACGATGCCTGCTATCCATCCCTGATCGTAGTCGGTCAGCTGATGGCTGCGGTCAAATCCGGCAATTATGATATGAACAAAACTGCCATTTTAATTTCCCAGACAGGTGGTGGCTGCCGTGCAAGTAACTACATCGGATTCATCCGTCGTGCCTTAGAAAAGGCCGGTTATCCAAATGTCCCTGTTATCTCGATCAACTTAAGTGGTCTTGAAGGCAACCCTGGCTTCACACTTACACCAAAGCTGATCCAGCATGGACTTTATGCACTTGAATTCGGCGATATTTTCCTGCGCTGCTTATATGCGACCAGACCTTATGAAGCCGTTCCTGGTTCAGCCAATGAACTGCATGAAAAATGGAAGAAAAAAATTATTGCCTTTATCACACAGGATAAGTTTTTATCCCATAGAAAATTCAAACAGATGTGCCGTGAGATTATCCGCGATTTTGATAATCTGCCACGTCTTGACATCAAAAAACCGCGTGTTGGTGTTGTTGGGGAAATCTTAGTAAAATTCCATCCGGCTGCCAATAATTACCTGGTAGACTTATTAGAGTCTGAAGGTGCTGAGGCCGTTGTTCCGGACCTTACTGACTTCCTGCTCTACTGCTTCTATAACACCGGATTTAAGGCTGATAACCTTGGCTTCAGTTCAAAATCCAAACGCATGGGACGTCTTGGCATTAAGTTCTTTGAATGGTTAAGAAGTGCTGCTGTCGATGAATTTAAGAAGAGTAAGCATTTTACAGCACCTGCACACATTGAGGAGCTTGCAAAATACGCAAGAGATATTGTATCCGAAGGTAATCAGACAGGTGAAGGCTGGTTCTTAACCGGAGAAATGTTAGAGCTGATCCACACCGGAACACCGAATATTGTCTGCACGCAGCCATTTGCCTGCCTGCCGAACCACGTTGTCGGAAAAGGTGTTATTAAGGAATTACGCCATCGTTATCCGGAATCCAACATTGTTGCGATCGACTATGATCCGGGTGCCAGCGAAGTAAATCAGCTGAACCGTATTAAGCTGATGCTCTCAACAGCAAATAAGAATCTGAAGAAGAGTCTGTAAAGATTTAAGTTGTACTGGTGATTTTAAGATTCTCTTTCTGATGGTATTTATAAATCAAAAATAAAATAGTTCCCTGGAAATTTCATTGGGTAAAACATTCCGATGAGCCTCAAGGCAGAGATTTGTGTCAGCAATGGCTTCCACAAATCTCCTGAGTCTCATCTCCATTACCCAGAGAAATTTCCAGGGAACTATTTTTATTTTTGATTCTTTCTAAGTTATGAGAGAGAATCTGAAAATCACCCTCGTAATGTTTTCAGATAAGCCTTCTGTTCTTCCGTGATCCGGTAGCTCTCTACTGCTTTCTGGATTGTCTTTCTGTGTACCCACGGTGAGAGCTTGCGTTCTTCCAGATAGGGAATCACTGTATCCCACTGTTTTGCCAGCGCAGTTGCAAAATACCATGCGATCATCATATTCACATAGTATTGCTCTGACTGTACGCCGGAAACAAGTGCTGCATACTCTGGTTTAAAATCTTCGTCCAGATACAGTCGCATGAGTATACCGATCCCGTAACGGATCGTATATGTATCTTTGGAACGGATCCATTTTTTCACTTCAGGAAGTAATTCTTCTTTATGTGCCGCGAAACACTTAGGCGCAGGAAAATCACAGGTTGCCCAGTTATTGACATACGGAAGAAAACGCTGTATCTCCCGCAGACAGCTTTCATAATCCCTGATTGCTGTGATGAGCATCATATGAAGATTATTTTCCTCATAATATTGATGCGGCAGCTCCTGTAAAAAAGCTTCTGCCTCTTTTGTTTTGGCAAATTTCTTCGCAAATCTGCGAAGCACCGGCACACGGATGCCGATCACATCCTCTTTTTCAATTCCCGGCATGAGTGCACTGTGAAACTCTTTATACGTCAAATCCTGCAATTCAAATAATTTTTCCTGTAACTCATTCATGTCATCTGATGCTCCTAAAATTGTTTTTCCTTCATAACATGCACACTGATGCAATACGATAGCACAGTCAATACCAGCGTCAGGCCTACTGCCAGACATGCAAACATCCCACCGCTCATGCTGTTTAAAAAACCAAACATATTTTCCTGCCGTCCTGCAAGCTTTGCAAAAGCAAAAATGCATGCACCTACTACACCACATAAGCCTGCCACAACTGCCCTGCTGTTTTCAATACCAAACTTTAATTCCAGTGGGATCAGCAAATCTCCCATCAAAAGAATGACCGGAAGAAATGTGGCTACCATCGGCGCCTCCGACGGAAAATCGATCATTGTTCCATGTACGGCTTTGGATGCAACATAAAGAATTGCTGCGATCAGCCATGAGAACGCGCCTCCTGCCAGACTTAGCACATATTTTTCCCTGACATAGATCCCCGCATTGATCGGAAGCGTCATCAAAAACTGATATCCATTGTCAAGTTCATCATAACCAATGGTATTTATGATCAGAATCATCATCGTAAATGGAAAATATCCAAGAATAAAGGTCCCTTCCTGCGAGAATCCAAGCATGATTGTTAAAATGAAAAACAGTATGATATATGGTTTGTTTCTGCAAATCAATCGAATATCTTTTTCCAATAATCCTGTCATTATCTGTATCCTCCTGTCATCATAAGAATCAGTTCATCAATTCCGCCCTTTTCCACTGCAATCCCCGGATAATTCTCCTGATAAAATCTTCTGTCATTGGTAAAGCAGGCATAACCATAGCTTTCCTTCTGGCTTTTTAAAATGGCTCTCTGATCCAGCGTTTTGTACTGTTCCTCACTCACCTTCAACACACCATATTGCTCTAAGATCACATCCGTGTCCTCATGGGTTATGATTTTTCCATCATGAATAAGGTAAATATCATCGCACAATGACTCCAGATCCGTCGCAATGTGTGATGTGATCAGAATAGAACACGCTTCGTTTTCTGCCACATAGTCACGCAACAGATCAAGGATCTCATTCCGCGCTTCTATATCCAGGCCCGCTGTCGGTTCATCCAAAATAAGCAGCTGTGCTTTATGCGTGATCGCCGTCAGGACACGAAGCTTTGCCTTCATTCCAGTGGAAAATTCCTTGATTTTCTTCTTTGCCGGAATCCTCATGCGTTCGCATTGTTTTTCAAAAAGAGCCGGATCAAATTCCTCATACATTCTGGATAAAATATGTCTGATATCTTCCACGGTAAGCTGTGAACTAAATCCGGATTCTGCAAGGGAAACTCCGATTTTCTGTTTCGTTGAAATCTCCAGTTCGCTGCTGTTGTTTCCAAGTACCTGGATCGTTCCTGCATCCGGCTTGGAAAGCCCAAGGATCAGCTTGATCGCTGTACTTTTCCCGGCTCCGTTTTTTCCAACCAGCCCTGTGATCCGGCCATCCGGGATCTCCAGAGACATATCAAATTCAAAGTCTCCATATTTTTTCTGAACATTTTGCATTGTTATCATAAATGGTCTGTATCTCCTTTTTTTTATTTTTCCTCTAATATCAGCCGGACAACCTGTACTATTTCTTCCTTGTCCATACCGATGGATATCGCCCTGTCAATCGCATTTTCAAAATCAGTCTCTACCATCCGTCTGCGCGCTTCTACGGCAAGCTGTCTGTCAGAAGCAGACACATACGTTCCTTTTCCGTGAACTGTTGTGACAAAGCCTTCCTCCTCTAATCTGTCATACGCCTTTTTGACTGTCAGCGCACTGATCCGCAGCTCCCCTGCAAGCGTCCTTACAGATGGAAGTGCCTCTCCCTCTTTCAATACCGACTGGATGATCTCTGTTTTTATCTGATCCATAAGCTGCTCATAAATCGGCACCATGGACGAGTGATTTAATATAATATGCATATTTTTATCATTCTCCTTTACAA
>CAKRLC010000125.1 GCA_934358955.1 uncultured Roseburia sp.
ATGGCGACATAGCCAAGCGGTAAGGCGTGGGTCTGCAACACCCTGATCACCAGTTCGAATCTGGTTGTCGCCTCTTAGAGGCCTAGAAATTCATGTTTCTAGGCCTTTTTTCTACTAAAAAATAATTTAAGAAGCTGAAAAATTTGATTATCTGACGCCAATCTTTAAAGATCCAGGTGTGAAAAGAAGACCGAGATCAGATAGTCTAACAGCATCATAAAAAATTCTTGACCGCTTGATTGACAAGCGCTATGATTAGTTAATCGGGTAATTTGGTAGTTTATCACAGTTGGCATCAGAAGGGAAGTTTTATATGGCAAAAAAGAGAACAATGAAAAGTGTGCGTGGATTTACGCTGGTGGAACTGATCGTTGTGCTGGCAATCTTAGCAATTCTCGCATCACTCATTGTTCCGGCATTGACAGGATATATTGAGAAGACAAAGAAACAGGCTGTGATCTCAGAGGCAAAGAGTGTCTGGACAGCAGCACAGGCGGCCACATCAGAATGTTATGCCCTGTATCCGGAAAGCTTCGACGTATCCTGTAAATTTAAAACATATATTCCTGGTTATCAAAATACTAAGCTTGGAAGGATATCAAATGGTGCGCTGAATGCATTGCAAAAGAACCCAAAGGATAAGACAGAGGAGGGGACATCCAGCAGGAGAATTTCCTGGATGGTGTTAAACTATTTGGACAGTGCAGATAAAAATGCAAAGCCACGTTATACTTTTGGAAGTGGGAATATTATAGGTGGTGGAAATACGCCGAGTAATTATTTGGGAAAGAATCCAAAAGCAACAGATGTAATGATCCAGATTTTTCATACAAAAGAAGGCAGGGTTGTTGCCCTTAATTTTGGGAAGAATGGTTATATGGTAACAATGATTGAAGGCAAAGAAACGAAATGTGTTTATGATGGAAATTGTCTGAGATCATGGGAATAAAAATGAAAGAAAGGTGTTTGTCTGTATAGGCAAAGCAGAAACAATGTTAGAAATTATTAAAGCAATTTTATTTGGTATCGTGGAAGGAATTACAGAATGGCTTCCGATCAGTAGTACAGGACATATGATCTTATTGAATGAGATTGTATCGCTGAATGTATCAGAAGAATTTTACAGCATGTTTGAAGTGGTGATCCAGCTGGGAGCAATTTTAGCCGTAGTAATTCTTTTTTGGAACCAGATCTGGCCATTTGGAAAGAAGAATAACAAGGAACCGCTTGCAAAAACAGGTGCAGGTGCTTATGTAAAATGGGATATTTTTAAGTTGTGGTTTCATATTTTAGTATCCTGTGTGCCGGCAGCAATAGTGGGAATTTTATTTGATGAGCAGTTAGAGGCATGGTTTTATAATTATCAGACGGTAGCAATTATGCTGATCCTGTTTGGTATTGCGTTTATTGTGATCGAGAATCACCATAAAGGAAAAAGAGCAAAGGTAAATACGCTTGTTGGAATTGATTACAGACTTGCATTCTGGATCGGAATGTTTCAGCTGATCGCGGCTGTATTTCCGGGAACTTCCAGATCAGGAGCAACCATTGTCGGAGCATTATTACTTGGTATATCAAGAACTGTTGCAGCGGAATATACGTTTTTCCTTG
The DNA here is from genome assembly GCA_934358955.1 of uncultured Roseburia sp. Taxonomy (GTDB): domain Bacteria; phylum Bacillota; class Clostridia; order Lachnospirales; family Lachnospiraceae; genus Roseburia. The sequence continues at coordinate 1,612 of CAKRLC010000125.1, forward strand.
CCATTCCGGTTATGTTCGGAGCCAGTCTTTTAAAAGGAGCAAAGTTCATGATGCATGCGACAATGACATCCCAGGAGGGAATTATTCTTATCGTTGGCATGGTCGTAGCATTTGTTGTTTCTCTGTTTGTTATTAAATTTTTAATGGAATACATTAAGAAACATGACTTTAAGGTATTCGGATGGTACCGTATTATTCTTGGTATCATTGTATTACTCTGCGGATTCGCCGGATTTATCGGCTAAAGTAGCGCATGCCGTAAGTTTTGTTATTTATCGTGTTTGAAGGATAATAAATACCGCTTTCCTCTGCAATTATAAAACCACATTTTTTGTGGGTTGCAAGGGAAGCGGTATTTGTTTTGCTTACACAGCCTTCGATATATATTTCATGTACAAGCGTGTACATTTCGTTTTGTGTCATACGTTGTATTCTTTTAACATAAAACCTCTGTGTGCAACGTCGGCCCTATGAGCGGCAAATGTTCTTACTGTAAGGCCTGCTCATAATAAGCAGGCAGATATTTCTGGAGCAGTGAGAACGGTGCAGGACCTATGGAAAGAACAGCCTGATGGAAAGCCTTTTCATCATAGCGGCTGATATATTTCAGAGAGGTTTCCTGTTTCAGATTTTCAAATTCGAGATAACCGACATAGTATTTCAGATAATGTGTAGGTTCTTCTACGATCAGTTCAAAAATACTGCGGATCGCATCATCATTTGTAATTCCATAATTATGCCAGAATTCAACAGTGTCATCAAAAGTCCATCCTTCGTAATGGATGCCAAGATCGGTTGAAGCATAGAGACTTAAGGTAACATCCTGGTTGAGCTGCAGTATGGTTGCTACATCGTCATTTAATCCGGCATAGTGATAAGACATCATTTCTACGTAGGTCGCCCAGCCTTCTACATAACCGGCATAATTTAGTAAGGAACGGATTGGGTCCATACCGGATTCATAAGTCATAATGGTCTGATACAGATGTCCGGGAAATCCTTCATGTGCCAGTGTAGTAAAATAAGAAATTTCAGAGGAATCCGTGGATTCATTAATATAAATGGAATTTTGGGTATAGTCATCAATTGGTGCAGTCACATAGTAGGCAGGGGCAAGGTAATCCGCAACACTGTCATCAATGTAATGCACGGAAACATTTGTTTCCGGTGAAGCAGGAAAGTCAGAAAGCATAGCAGAACGGAGATTGCTTAATGTAGTAGCAGCATCCACAGAGGAAATGACAGCTTCTGAGGCAAGATCCCAGACTTCCGGATTTTCGTTCATAAGATCAGACGATTCCTGGAGAACTTTTACACGCTGCTTGGTGATCATATTTTCGATGTCTGCAACGGAAGAGGATGAGCCGGTATTGTAATAAAGTAAATCTTTATAATATTCTTTTCCATCTGGATAATAGCAGAGCCCGTTTTCGTTTGTTCCGGATCCTTTCAAATCTTCCAGAGAAGAAGCAAGATTTTTATAGGCAGGAACAACATGGGAAAAAAATGCTTCTTCGTTTTGCAGCTTGTAATTGTCAATTTCAGTCTGGGAAAGTTCGTCAGTCATGTCATCCACTTTGTTATTAAAGGTCTGCAGTAAATAATGGTGATCAGCATCTTCAATAAAAGCCTGGCACTGGGAAATGACATTGTCACAGGCGTAGTCCGGCATAAAAAGTCCGGCATCAGCCTTTTGCTGTTCAAAAGCAATAACCTGCTCAAAATAAGTATCTGTTAAAGAAATAAGAGAAAGATAATCCTGCACATCCTGTTCTGTACGGAACGTATATTCCTCGTAGAGGATTGGTAATTCAGCCTGCACACCGGTAGACGGACGCAGATATTCCTCGTACAGGGCATAGTCTGCCATATGGATCTGAAGCGTAAAATAGTCAAGAAGAATATCATAGGTCAGCTGCTGGTTTAAAGACAGTTCATCATAACGGAATGACTGAAGTACAGAAAGATAGTTTTCAATTTTGGCATTATTATCAATGACAGCCTGATCCGATAGGTCACCGAGCGTAACCGTGTAATTTGTGATTCCATAATTTTCCGGGTGAGCCAGTGTATAGTGCAGGTTAATGGTGTTTCCGGTTACTTCTTCCAGAAAAATATCTTTTGTAAAGGCATCGAATGCCGCAATGGTTTCCGGATTTTCCGAGGATTTCTGATGATTTGTGGAAGATGGATAATAATTTCCGGAGTAAGCACAACCGGCAAAAAGAAGAAGTGCCAGCAGGGTGCAGATAAAGGAAGAAAAAATTTTTTTCTTTGTAAAAATAGGAGAATCTGAACGCAAAATGAATACCTCAATATGATTTATTTACGGATATTATAGCATATGTCAGGAGTAGTATGAATATGTTTCTTAATAATATTCGGGTGCCAAAAGGTCTACATTTTAGTTTAGAATGACAAGTTGCACAAAAAAATATTTCAAGTTTCATTGTGCAAAACATTCCGATAAGCCTCTGAGAACGTGATAAGAAAAAGGAAATTCGGGAAAATAGATTCGCTGCAGACATCTGGATTTTTGAGAAGGAAAGTCGTGCTTTTCATCTTGGTTTACATAATATTTGCTTGACATTTGAAAAAAAGAGACTATAATATACTGTATCAAAGAAAATATCGCGGGATGGAGCAGTCTGGAAGCTCGTCGGGCTCATAACCCGAAGGTCATAGGTTCAAATCCTATTCCCGCAACTCAAATGAAGCTGTCACACAGAAGTGTGGCAGTTTTTTATGTAATAGGAAATTCCTTGGAATTCCCTATTACATAAAAAAGGCACTAACGTGCCAATGATGCGCACTCGCGCGAAGATGTAGGTTGTCGCAAGCGACCGCGCTCGGCGCGAGAATGTGCCAAGGCACATTCTTTTTTTATGCAGAAGCAGGATATGTGTGGTATACTGTAAGCACTTATGAAACACCAGGACAACAGGGTGCAGGGATCATACAAGAAAACCGGGAGGCAACAGGAATGAATAATATTGATACATTTTTGCAGATGGTAAAAGAATCAGATAACATTGTATTTTTCGGTGGAGCCGGAGTGTCTACGGAGAGTGGGATCCCGGATTTTCGGAGTGTGGATGGATTGTACAATCAGAAATATGATTATCCGCCGGAGACGATTTTAAGCCATACCTTTTATATGAGGCATACAGAGGAATTCTACCGTTTTTACCGGGACAAGATGCTATGTCTTACAGCGAAGCCGAATACGACCCACTACAAGCTTGCAGAGCTGGAAAAAGCAGGAAAGCTTAAGGCAGTCGTCACGCAGAACATCGACGGGCTGCATCAGGCAGCAGGAAGTAAAAATGTTCTGGAGCTTCACGGAAGCGTGCATCGGAACTATTGCCGTAAATGTGGCAAAGAGTTTTCAGCAGAATTTATTTTAAATTCCAAAGGCGTTCCAACATGTGACAGCTGTGGTGGCCAGATCAAACCGGATGT
>CAKRLC010000126.1 GCA_934358955.1 uncultured Roseburia sp.
GTTCCATCTGCCAGATCGCAGCACTGTAAGGAGGAAGCTCACTTCCACCACCAAAGTCATGCACTGTTCCGGTGAGCAGATCGGTTGCTGTGCCGCAGCCTGCGTCAAAATGGGCGGTAAATGGCTGCTCATCCGCGTTGATCGCTACGAGAACACGTTCTGTGTCTGTTTTCCGCTCAAAGATGCACTGACGGTTTGTCAGAAGGACAGAACGGAAGCTGCCGTAATTTAAAGCATCGGAATGCTTCTTGATTTCAGAGAGCTTTGAGATAAATTCGGTAAGGCCGTTCCATTCCGGTGCATCAAAGCTGACACGTAAAGCAGGGTCGCCTTCTTCTTTTCTGGCTTTTGCGCCCCATTCACTTCCATAATAGACACATGGGATGCCAGGCATGCCAAAAAGAAGCGCATAGATCAATGGAAGATGATGCTCATTGGTCAGGATGCTTGCCACACGGGATACATCATGATTGTCAACGAAGCAGAGCAGATGCTTCCCCTTGTAGAGTGTCCAGTTATCCGGACCGAACTGACGGAGCAGGGAATGATTGATCTCGAACAGATTCATACTGTTAAAGCTCGAATACAGTCCTTTGTAGCACTCGTAATTGGTGACAGAATGCAGCATGGAACCATTCATCCACTGGTTATAATCGCCGTGAAGTGTTTCCCCGACCAGGAAAAAGTCCGGCTTTAAGCTGTCGCAGAAAGAGCGCAGTCTCCGCAGAAAATCATGGTCAAGACAGTACGCAACATCAAGGCGCAGACCATCAATATCAAATTCTTCGATCCATCCCCTGATACAGGAAAAAATATGCTGGATCACTTCTTCATTCCGGAGATTTAACTTGACCAGGTCATAGTTGCCCTCCCAGCCCTCGTACCAGAGCCCGTCGTTATAATTGGAATTTCCGTCAAAACTGATATGAAACCAGTCCTTGTAAGGAGAATCCCAGCGCTTTTGTAAAACATCCTGGAAAGCCCAGAAGCCTCTTCCAACATGGTTGAACACGCCGTCTAAAACGACACGGATGCCGGCCTTGTGAAGATTGTCACATACATTCTTAAAATCTTCATTCGTACCAAGTCTTGTATCAATTCTGGTGTAATCTCTTGTATTATATCCGTGTGTATCAGATTCGAAAACCGGTGAAAAATAAATCGCATTGGCACCGAGCTTTTCGATATGAGGGATCCAGTCATTCACTTTTAAAATACGATGTTCCAATACACCGTCATTTTCAAAAGGTGCACCGCAAAATCCTAACGGATAAATCTGATAAAATACACTTTCATAAGCCCACATAAACAAGCCTCCATTTGTTGTAATAATTTTTATTCGGATGATCGTTCCTAATGTTTACTCATATCGCGTGATTTCTTTGAGCAGGCGCGCTGTGCAGAGATAACCGCATTGCGGAATCCGCCGGCTTCAAGGGCAGCGACAGCTTCGATCGTTGTTCCGCCAGGGGAGCAGACAGCATCCTTTAATTCGCCTGGATGCTTTCCGGTATCTAAGACCATCTTAGCGGAACCTAAGACAGCCTGTGCGGCAAACTTATAGGCCTGTGCGCGCGGCATTCCGTCTGCTACGGCTGCATCTGCCATTGCCTCGATAAAAAGATAGACATAGGCAGGCGAAGAGCCTGAGACACCGATCACAGCGTCCATCAGGTTTTCAGTGATGACTTCGCATTTTCCGAAAGCATTAAAGATTGCCACAACATCCTTTAAATCTTCTTCGGAAACAGCAGCGTTGGTGCACAGTGCGCTCATTGCCTCACCGACGAGTGCAGGGGTGTTCGGCATAGCACGGACGAGACAGATCGGTCTGCCAAAAGCAGCCTCAATATCGGAAATCGACTGGCCGGCAGCGATCGAAACGATCACGCAGGATGGCTTTACGGAAGAAGAAATCTGTGGGATGACTTCTGCAAATTTGTTTGGTTTGACAGCGAGAAAAAGGATATCGCTGTTTGCGGCAACCTCTTCGTTGGATAAGGTAGTCCGGATAGAAAATTCGGCTGTAAGTCTTTCCAAAGTAGAAGAAGTATGGGCACTTGCAATGATCTGCGCAGGTGTCACAAGACCTGAGCGGATGATGCCGCCAATGATGGCGCTTCCCATATTTCCGGCACCGATAAAACCAATTTGTTTATTCAACATAGGAAAATCCTCCTTTGCTTTTACTCTTTGTTTTCAATCCTAGTTCATTTTAGAAAAAAGGTCAACCGTTTGAAAAAAGTATTTTTGAAAAAAAGAACGTAACAGAAACGGCCGGTACACCTTTTCTGCTACGTTCTTTTTTTGATACGTAATTCCCTAAAACGTTACTGCTTGGTGAGCAGTACCCCTAAAACTTCCCTGATAAAAATAAAGTGAAAAAATGTTTGTTAATGTTTATGTAATCCCAGATTAGAAATCTGTCAGATCAGCAGCTCTGCGCTCTAAGAATGCGCTCATGCCTTCTGTTTTGTCATGTGTAGAGCATGTAACACCGAAGAGGTTTGCTTCCATCTCAACTGCGTTCTTGATGTCCATATCATAACCATTGTTGATCGCTGCTTTTGCAACAGATACAGCATAGCTTCCTTTTGATGCGATCTTTGCAGCCATAGCTTTTGCAGTAGCCATTAATTCTTCTGGAGCAACTACTTTGTTTACAAGACCGATTCTGTAAGCTTCTTCTGCGTTAATAGCATCACATGTGAAGATCATCTCTTTTGCACGTCCCATGCCAACAAGACGGGCAAGTCTCTGTGTGCCACCGAATCCAGGAATGATTCCAAGACCACATTCAGGCTGGCCAAAGCTTGCGTTTGTAGAAGCGATACGGATATCACATGCCATGGAGATCTCGCATCCACCGCCAAGTGCGAAGCCGTTTACAGCTGCGATTGTTACCTGACGCATATTCATTAATTTGAAGAATGGTACGGAAGCTCTCATACCAAAAGCTCTTGCTTCTGCTGCTGTGAAGTTCACCATCTCAGCAATGTCAGCACCTGCAACGAAAGATTTGAATTCGTTTCCTTTTTTGTCAGGACCGCCTGTTAAGATCACAACTTTTACGTCATCTCTTGCTTCGATCTCTGTTAAAGCTACATTCAGCTCATCTAATGTCTCGCTGTTTAAGGCATTTAATGCAGCTGGTCTGGAAATAGTGAGAACTGCTACCTCGTCCTCAACATTTAATTTTAAATTGTTAAATTCGCTCACGATAAATTCCCTCCTGGATAGATTGATAAAAAATTAACAATATGTTGTTCTTAGCATAAGCCTTTTCGAAGAATTTGTCAATATCTTATATCGAAATTTTTTGTAAAATCTTTCTTTTGTGCAATTTGCCAATGTATGTAAAAAGTAGGAAAATGCCTGTTTCCGGCTGTATTTACATTTTGCGGGATTATAGGTATAATACGGACAATTGGAAACAGTGACGAATGGGAGAATCAGATGCTTACAGAGTTTCATTTAGAGAATTTAATAGAACCATTATTGGAATGGTTTGCAGGACATGCAAGGGTATTGCCATGGCGTGAAGAAGCCACGCCTTACCGTGTGTGGGTATCCGAGATTATGCTGCAACAGACAAGGGTGGAGGCGGTAAAACCTTATTTTGAGAGGTTCTTAGCAAAGCTTCCGGATGTACAGGCACTGGCAGAGTGTCCGGAGGATGAACTGTTAAAGCTGTGGGAAGGACTTGGCTATTACAACCGTGTCCGGAATATGCAAAAAGCAGCAATTCAGGTTATGGAAGATTATGACGGAGTGCTTCCGGCCGATTATGAAAAACTGCTTACCTTAAAAGGAATCGGAAGCTATACAGCAGGAGCGATCGCATCCATTGCTTACCAGATTCCGGTGCCGGCAGTAGATGGAAATGTATTCCGTGTCCTGACAAGGGTATCGTTGGATGATACGGATATTATGAAGGCATCTTTCCGGAAAACCGTGGAACAGGAGCTTCGCACAGTGATGGAAGGAATGAAAGAGCCTGGGACTTTTAACCAGGCACTGATGGAGCTTGGGGCTACGGTCTGCGTGCCAAACGGTGCACCTCTTTGTGAGGAATGTCCGTGGAAGGAACTGTGTATGGCAAGAAAAGAAAACAGGATAGCGGAATTCCCGGTCAAGAGCAAAGCGAAAGCCCGGCGGATCGAACAGCGGACCGTCTTCGTGATCCGTGATAATGATAAGGTTGCTATCCAAAAACGTCCAAAAAAAGGGCTTCTGGCAGGTCTGTACGAGCTTCCTAATATAGAAGGGACATTTACAAAGGAAGAGGCCTTAGACTATGTGAAATCCATGCATCTTGCACCAATCCGTATTCTGGAATTAGAACCGGCAAAGCATATTTTTTCCCATATTGAATGGCAGATGCAAGGCTATATGATCCTCGTGGAGGAAGCGGGATTCAGTGGGGAAGAACAGGTTGGGTCAGATATGCTCTTTGTGGACGCAGCAAGCTCACAGGAGCATTACGCGATCCCGTCAGCTTTTGCGGCTTATGTAAAATATATGAACATCCATCTTGGAAATGAAAGATTCAAAGAGCAGGAAAAAGGGGAATAAAAAAGAGGGAGCCGGTGTTTTAACACCGGCTTTCATATGAAAAAGATTGTGTATTGAAAGTGAAGTGATTCACTATTTTGTGGGAGGAACCTTGCTTATTCCTAAGCAAGGCAACCTGGGAAAACCAGGTATGAAAAAAAGTTCTATGAAAAAATTTAACTGTTTGGCTTAACTTATAGTGAGAGTATAAAAAGAAAATGTGACGGTCGTATGAGAAGATTGTGAGTTTTTTGTTAATAAAATATGAACAAAAAGTTCACAGATTCACAAAACAAAAGTGGAAATTATTGTTCGTTACTGGAACGAAGTACGGGTGAACAGGAGCAATTTAGAGGATTTTTTGGAAAGTCTTAAGAAAAAAGCAATTGGCTTGTGCATTTAAATTGTGTATAATGGAACGTACGAGAGACAAGAATGCAGCTGCTAAGAT
>CAKRLC010000127.1 GCA_934358955.1 uncultured Roseburia sp.
CAGATCTTTCAACACCCGAATCCGTCATAAAAGAATTTTCGTAGAATATGGAGAAATTTGTTATGTCAATGATGTTAACAACTTATTTAGCTTCTTTGAGTCCACTGGCGCTCTTTCGTTCTCTTCCGGGAGCCTGCGCGCAGGGACTGATCTGGGGACTTCTTGCTCTTGGAGTCTATATCACTTACAAACTGCTTGATTTTGCAGATCTGACCGTTGACGGTTCCATGGCCTGTGGCGGTGCTGTTGCCGTTATGCTCATCCGGGGAGGCATGAGTCCATGGCTTGCATTGATCTTTGCATTTTTAGCAGGTATGGCTGCCGGTTTTATTACCGGATTTCTGCACACAGTTCTTGGTATTCCTGGAATCCTTGCAAGTATCCTGACCCAGATTTCCCTTTATTCCATCAACCTGAATATTATGGGAAGCTCTAATCAGGCTGTCAGCGTTGACAAATACAATCTTGTCGTATCTCTCCGCTATATTTCCGATTCTACTGCTTCCAAGATCCGTGTATTTTCAACCTGTATCCTTTTCTGTGTGGTAATCGTTGCTATCCTTTACTGGTACTTTGGAACGGAGCAGGGACATGCGATCCGTGCAACCGGATGTAACCTGCAGATGGCAAGAGCACAGGGAATCAACACAAACTTTCATACCGTGCTTGCCTTAATGATCTCCAATGGTCTTGTTGGTCTTTCCGGTGCCCTCTATGCACAATATCAGGGTGCAGCCGATGTCAATATGGGACGTGGCGCGATCGTTATCGGTCTTGCTGCTGTTATTATCGGCGATGTCCTTTTTGGAAAGCTCTGTGCAGGCAAAAAAATTGCTTTTGCCTATACCCTGTTTTCCGTGATTGCAGGTGCAATCCTTTACTATCTTGTATTAAGTGTCGTACTGTGGCTGAAATTCCCATCTGACGACCTGAAATTATTCTCTGCGATCGTGGTTGCTATCTTCCTTGCGATCCCATATATGAAAGCAAAACATGCAAAGAAGGGAGCTGCAAAATAATGTCTGAAATGTTAAAAATCGATCATATCTGTAAAACCTTTAATGCAGGTACTATTAATGAAAAAGTTGCTTTAAACGGTGTGGATCTTACCTTGGAAGACGGTGATTTTGTAACCGTCATCGGTGGAAACGGCGCCGGAAAATCCACCACCTTAAATGCAGTTGCCGGTGTCTGGCCGGTCGACTCCGGTAAAATCTATATCGGTGGGGATGATGTCACAAAGCTGTCCGAGTACAAACGTGCCAAATATTTAGGCCGTGTTTTCCAGGATCCGATGACCGGAACTGCAACAACCATGTCTATTGAAGAAAATATGGCAATTGCAGCCCGCCGTGGCAAAAAACGTGGTCTTACCTGGGGCATTACAAAAGAAGAACGTGATACTTACCGTGAACTGTTAAAAACACTTGATCTTGGACTTGAAGATCGTCTCACCAGCAAAGTAGGTCTTCTCTCCGGTGGTCAGCGTCAGGCGATCACACTGCTTATGGCTTCCATCCAGAAACCAAAGCTTTTACTCTTAGATGAACATACGGCTGCCCTTGATCCAAAAACTGCAGCAAAAGTTCTTGAGATTTCTGACAAGATCATTGCCGAGAATCATCTGACTGCCATGATGGTCACACACAACATGAAGGACGCCATCACACACGGTAACCGCCTGATCATGATGCACGAAGGCAGAGTCATTTTAAATATTTCCGGGGAAGAAAAAAAGAAACTGACGGTCGAAGATCTTCTCCATCAGTTTGAGAAAGTAAGCGGGCAGGAATTCGCCAACGACAAGGCTCTCTTATCTTAGAACTTCCCGTACCCATAAAAATAAGGACAAAATGTCATTCATTTATCCTTGTTTGCAAATTACACAAAAGAAATCGTTCAAGTTTCATTGTGCAAAGCATTCCGATGAGCCTCTGAAAACTTGAATCGTGTTCAGCAAAGGCTTCCACGATTCATGAGTCTCATCTCCATTGCACAAAAAGAAACTTGAACGATTTCTTTTTGTGTAATTTTAATAAAGGTTATGGTCGACATTTTGTCCTTATTTTTATTACATCTCTACCTTCCGGATTTTGGTACGCAGCTGGACCGCAGACAACGGTTTTGCAATGTGTTCGTTCATGCCCGCTCTCAGGCATTCCCTGATATCATCTTCAAAGGCATTGGCCGTCATAGCAAGAATCGGGATTGTTTTGGCATCCGGATGTGCTAATGCCCGGATCCGTCTTGTTGCTTCAAGTCCATTCATGACCGGCATCATAACATCCATAAAAATATAATCATAGGCACCCGGTGATGACTGTGCAAATTTTTCAATCGCTTCTTCTCCATTTTTGGCAGTCTCAACGGTCATGCCTTCGTCTTCAAGCATCATTATGGCAATTTCCATATTAATCTCATTGTCTTCAACCAGAAGTGCTTTTCTGCCAGTCAGATCAATGCATTGACTGCTTCGCTCATCGTCGATCTGCTGGGCATTTTTATCAATCTCAAACGGTATTCTGACTGTAAAAGTAGTGCCTTCATTTTCCCTGCTTTGCACTTTGATCGTGCCATTCATTAATTCCACAATATCTTTTACAATAGAAAGCCCTATGCCCGTTCCGCTATATCCCGTCGTTGTTTCTTTTCCTTCCCTGGTAAATGCTTCAAAAGCATGTTTCTGGAATTCTTCACTCATTCCAACTCCGGTATCTGCACAGACAAATTCATACAAAACGGTATCTTCATCACTGGATAATTCTCTTGCATAGACCGTTACTGTACCACCTTTTTTGTTATACTTAACCGCATTTGATGCAAGATTCATTAAAATCCTGTTCAGATACACTTCGCTTCCGATCAGTTTTTTGTGTATCAGAGAACTCATCTCCTTACCACCCTTAAAATGGATGCCGTACTCTTCTGCATTTGTCTGAATAATCGTAACTTCCTTAAGAAGAAGCTCTGCCAGATCAAACGGTTTCTTTTCCAGCATGAGTGATCCGGACTCAATTTTGCTGATATCCAATACATTGTCCATCAGTGATGTCAGGTAGTCCAATGAGACCAGTACTTTATTTTTGCACTCCCTCTGTTTATCCGGATCCCCTTTATACCTGTCACAAATATCGATCATTCCGATCATTCCGTTTAATGGAGTCCGGATATCATGACTCATGCGCCGCAGAAAATCTGTCTTTGCTTCACTTGCCCTTGCAGCCTTTTCCGCTGCTTCCAAAAGCTGTTTTTGATATTGTAATTCCTGTATTTTTTCCTCTGTGATATCTCTTGCAACAAATAATACTTCTGAAACTGTCTTATCTGCATCCCGGTTTTTTACAATGAAATCTGCCCTCTTCCAACGGCCATTATTTCCTTTGTACTCCAAAAAGATAGAATTTTTGTCCTTCAGACGCTCTGATAAGGTAGACGGATCCAGAAAATCCTTTACCTCGTCCCATGTCTCCGGTTCCAGTGCCTCCATGACTTTCCTTTTTTCAAATTCATCCACACTGCCATCTTTTCCGACAATTGACAGCAGCCTGTCATCTCCTGTAATGACCTCAAATCTTCTGTTTTTCAGATCTTCATAAAAAATCGTTTCATAAAGTGTTGCAATGGAATTAATTATTTCTGAATTTTTTGTTGCCTCATACAATGCTTTTTTCAACGTAACATTTTCTGAAATATCCAGGAAAGTAGTCAGAACGGTTCTCTTTCCATCTGAGGTATAAAAAATTTCTGTTTTTGCAAGTACCGGTGTCATATTTCCTTTCCGGTCAGGAATAATACATTCATAATCAATGGCTTCATCCTTATCCCGCATTTCCATAAGCTGCCCGATCACATCCGTATTCACATAGCATACCGAACTGATGATCTGGCCAAGCATCTTCTGTGCTTCCTCCAAATTACTGACGCCATAGATCCGCATCGCTTCTGCATTCATATGAACAATCTCATGTCCCGGCAACGTATAAGAGAGCACTCCAAAGCTGATCGTATCCAAAAGCTCCTGGTAATAAGTATCCTGGTTTCTGTTTGCATCCTTCAACTGCTGGTTCTGCTGCAGTAACCGGTTCTCTAAAAGCTTGCCCTTTTCAAAATGAACAACATTCGTTGCTTCCTGATGATATCCGATAATCCGGATCACACCGTCTGAGGATGGAATTCTTCGTCCCGTACAGCGCACATAAATAAGACCTTTTTCCGGATGTATATAACGGTAAATAATCTCCGATTCATGTAATCTCAATTCTTCAAGATACTCTCCAAAGCTTGCACTCTCCTGCGGATGGATATGTGCTTCTATAAACTCATATCGTTCTTCCGGCTCCATATCTTCTGTCGTTCCAAACAACGCATCCGTGATTTCATCCGTGTAGAGTCTTGGATATTTTCCTTCTTCATACTCATATTTCCAAAAACCGGAATTTCCTGCCCGAAAATATTCCTGTAAATCCCTGTGACTTATTTTTCCCATAGCACCCTCATCTTTTGATCTTAAAATACATTTTAACCACAGTATAACACAATAACCCAAAGTATACAGTACTATCTCCTTAATTTTTTAAAATCAGAAAGCAAATCCTTTTGCTTTGCAAATCGTTCGTTTTTTGACAGAATGTAATAATTGTCAAATGGATTTTTACGCTTGTAATATGTTTCCTCCTTCGCGTGAATGCGCGTCTCACATATTCCGATCACCATGTAAGAGAACTGAACGAAAGAACAGATATGTTACTTTAAATTTCTTGGATCAGTTTACTGATTTCCTTTGGAAGCTTAGTTATTGCTTTTCCCGAATCACGCTGTCCAATACTTTTTTTCAATATTTACTCAATAATATGATATATTAACAAGTGTAGTGTTTTCCCCGATTGAGTTGTGACCTCTTCGTATCCGTACTTTTTAAAATGGAATTTCTCAACCAAATGAACACTTGGTTCATT
>CAKRLC010000128.1 GCA_934358955.1 uncultured Roseburia sp.
AAGCAGTTTGCAAAAGTAATTGCCAGTTTGCAAGAGCAGTTATAGGCAAAAAATAGCGTTTAAAATAACAATTAAAGTAACAATTAAAGATATTATGCCCATACTACATGTCTTATAAAAAGGACATCTACAGTCATAAAAAGAATGTACCTTGGCACATCTTCGCGCGAGTGCGCATCATTGGCGCGTTAGTGCCTTTTTGATGTAATAGGGAATTCCAAGGAATTTCCTATTACATCAAAAAAAGACGCAGGATTTCTCCTGCGCCTTCACATTCATCTGGCTTGTTCTCGTTATTCTTATTTATTCCGATCCACAATAAACATCGCATCCCCAAAGCTGAAGAAACGATATTTTTCTTCTACCGCCTTCTCATAGGCTGCCAGTACATGCTCTCTTCCTGCAAGTGCCGACACAAGCATAACAAGTGTAGACTCCGGCAGATGGAAATTAGTGATCAGTGCATCGATCACTTTAAACTGATACCCCGGATAGATGAAAATCTCAGTCCAACCGCTCTTTTCTGTCAGATAACCATTCTCATCCGCTGCAGATTCCAGTGTTCTGGTACTGGTTGTTCCAACTGCGATCACACGGTGTCCTTCTTTTTTTGCTTTATTGATCTTGTCAGCCTCAGACTGCTCAATTTTATAAAATTCCGAATGCATATGATGCTTTAATACATCCGTTTCTTTTACCGGGCGGAAAGTTCCAAGTCCAACATGCAGCGTAACCTCTGCGATCTCAACACCCATGCTTCGTACCTGCTCTAACAGCTCCGGTGTAAAATGAAGTCCGGCTGTTGGTGCAGCAGCAGAGCCGTCATATTTGGCATAAACAGTCTGGTAACGGTTTTTATCCTGAAGCTGATGTGTAATATAAGGTGGCAGCGGCATCTGTCCAAGCTGATCTAAAATCTCTTCAAATATCCCTTCATAATGGAACTGGATCAGACGGTTTCCTTCCTCTACAATATCAACAACCTCTCCGGTCAAAATGCCTTCTCCAAATACGATTTTCGTACCGATCTTGCATTTTTTGCCTGGTTTTACAAGCGTTTCCCAAATATCATTTTCTTTTCTTTTTAGTAAAAGTATCTCGATCTTGGCTTCTGTTCCTTCTTTCACACCATAAAGACGGGCAGGGATTACCTTCGTATTATTAATAACAAGACAGTCACCCGGTCTTAAATATTCCACGATATCTTTAAAATGTCTGTGTTCGACTTCTCCTGTGACTTTATCTAAAACCATCAGTCTGGAGCTGGAACGGTCTTCTAAAGGATCTTGCGCGATCAGTTCCTGCGGAAGGTCATAATAAAAATCTTTTACATCCATGATGTTTTCTCCATTCAATTTAACTGCACAAAGAGCCGACCAATGCGGCTCTTTGTATTCATATCTCATTCATTCTCTGAACATGTCAAAATCACATGCTGATCATTTTATGCACGGAGTTTGATATCCAGTGTTTTTTCCAGATTCTTTAAAATCTTCTTAACAAATCCCTCTACCATCTCTGTCGTAAATTCTTCTTCCTTTGGAGTGAATACAACTGAGAATGCCATGCTCTTCTTATCCGGTCCTAACTGGATGCCTTCATAAACGTCAAACAGCTTCACGTCTGTAACATAAGCACATGCTTCTTTGATTCCATTTTCGATCTGTGCACAGGTAATGTTTTTCTCAACAACAAATGCAAAGTCTCTCTTCTCTTCTGCAAATTTTGGAAGTGGAGTGAAAATCTGCTCTTTTCCGTACCATTTTCTTAATGCAGCAAGATCGATTTCCATTACATAAGCCGGTACACGCATATCAAGTTCATCCATAACCTCGTAAGAAACTTTTCCAAGGTAACCTACTTTTTCGCCTTCACAGAAAATCTCTGCGGTCTGATATGGATGAAGGAATGTGTTTTCAGCAGCTTCGTAACTAAATGTAATATGAAGTGCATCTGCAACAGTCTCTGCAAATCCTTTTAAGGTGAAGAAGGATTCTTTTTCACCAAATAAACCAACGCAGAGCGTTTCTCTCTCATCCGGATACTCGGTAAGCGGCAGTTCCTTTGGAATGAAAACATTGCCAAGTTCGAAAATTCTTCCCTCTAAAATTGCTTTCTTCTGATTTCTTGCCATAGCACGAAGCATCTGTGGCGCAAGTGTTGTTCTCATGAGAGAAAGATCAATATTGATCGGGTTGATCAGACGGATCGCATGTCTTTCTTTTGCATCTTCCGGTAATCTTAACAGATCAAGATCAGACGGGGAGAAGAAAGAATAGTGGATTCCTTCGTATGCTCCTGCTGCGCAAAGTGCATTTTTGATCTTCATTTCTGTTTTCTGTCTTAAATTCAATCCGCCTAACGTTACTTTTGCAGTCGGCATAAATGTTGGGATCACATGCTCATAGCCGTACATACGGATCAGTTCTTCTGCTACATCCGGATAAGAATCCATATCTTCACGATAAGCCGGGATCTGAATGGTCAGTTCATCACCATGAATCACCGGTGCAAAATTCAGTGCTGTAAGGATACGGATGATCTCTTCTTCCGGAACTTCAATGCCAAGTACTCCGTTCACACGTTTCACGCTGACCTTCATTTCCTTTGGTTCGATAGAATTTCCGGTAGACACTTCGATATGTGTGGAAGAAACTTTACCACAGCCTAACTCTTCTACTAAATGAAGCGCACGTTTCATTGCCATAACAGTCGTATATTCATAGACACCTTTTGCAAACATTGCACTGGAATCAGAAGCCTGTCCTAATGCTCTTGAGCTCTTACGGATATTGTCGCGGGCAAATTTTGCAGATTCAAACATGACATCTTTTGTAGTATCCTGGATTTCAGAATTCAGTCCACCCATAATTCCTGCTAATGCAACCGGTTTTTTCCCATCGCAGATCACAAGGTTCGCACTATTTAATTCAAATTCCTTCTCATCTAAGGTTACGATCTTCTCACCATCATTTGCACGTCTGACATTGATCTGATCTCCTTCTAAATAAGAATAATCGAATGCATGCATAGGCTGTCCAAGCTCTTTTAATACATAGTTTGTGATATCTACCATATTAGAGATTCCGCCAATTCCAACTAATGCAAGTCGTCTTCTCATCCATGCAGGTGACTCTTTGATCTCTACATCATGAACATAGTGTGCAATATATCTTGGACACAGATCTTCTGCAGATACAGTTACCTTAAAATCTTTTTTAACTTCTGTCTCTGTATAATCAAGTGCAGGCTCTTTACATTCTTTTCCAAGCACTGCTGCCACTTCTCTTGCAATTCCGTAAATGCTCTGGCAATCCGGACGGTTTGCAGTGATCGCAATGTCAAAGATCCATTCATCTAATCCTACGATCGGTTTTACATCTGCTCCTACTTCGGCATCTTCCGGTAATACAAGTAAGCCGTTATAACCAGCTCCCGGATACAGATCCTCGTTCAGTCCAAGCTCTGTTCCGGAGCATAACATACCAAAGGACTCGTAACCACGAAGTTTTCCTTTTCCGATCTTCATAACACCTTCGATCGTTACATGGTCTTTTGCTGTTGCATATACAGTTGCTCCTACAAGTGCAAGCGGATATTTTCCACCGGCACGTACATTATCTGCTCCACAGCAGATCTGGAGTGTTCCGTGTTCTCCGGCATTTACCTGGCAAAGGCTCAAATGGGTATCCGGGATCGGTTCACAGGTCTCCACAAGTCCTACAACAACATTGCTTATGTCTTTTCCTACCTCGATCAGTTCTTCTACTTCAAATCCGCAGGAGAAAAGCTTTTCCTCTAACTCCTTCGGAGTAACATCTATCTCTACATAATCTTTTAACCAGCTTAATGGTGCTAACATGATATGTCTCCCTTTCTTCTAGTGATCTCTCTTTTTTCTCTAGTCATCGATCTGCTTTAACACGCGCATATCAGATTCAAATAACATCTTAATATTATTGATACCGTATTTTAACATGGCAATACGCTCTACACCAACACCGAATGCAAATCCGCTGTATTCTTCTGTGTCAACACCGCAGCCTTCTAAAACTTTATTGTTAACGACACCTGCTCCGAGTACTTCGATCCAGCCTGTTCCTTTGCAAAGCTTGCATCCGCATCCGCCACACTGGAAGCAGCTTACATCTACCTCTACAGATGGTTCTGTAAATGGGAAGTAAGAAGGACGAAGTCTTGTTGTTGTCTCTTTTCCGAAAATTTTCTTTACAAGCTCATCTAACATACCCTTTAAGTCGCAAAGAGTGATTCCCTTGTCTACAACGAGACCTTCCATCTGAGTGAACATTGGTGAATGTGTTGCATCGTCATCTGAACGGAATACTTTACCTGGAGAGATGACTTTGATCGGTGGTTTTTTTGCTTCCATAACATGGATCTGTCCAGCAGATGTCTGTGTACGGAGTAAAAATTCCGGTGACAGATAGAACGTATCCTGCATATCTCTGGCCGGATGATCCTGTGGTGTATTCAAAGCTGTGAAGTTATAGTAATCTGTTTCGATCTCTTTTCCCTCATAAACTTCAAATCCCATGGATGCGAAAATATCGATCAGCTGATTGCGGACCTGTGTTACCGGATGCAGATTTCCTTTTTCATGTTTTTCTGCAGGCATTGTCACGTCGATCTTCTCAGCTTCATAACGACGGCGAAGCGCTTCTGCTTCAAGCATCTTCATCTTTTCTTCCATTCTTGCTTCAATGGCATTGCGTGTATCATTTACCCACTGTCCAACCTTTGGTCTGTCCTCTGGTGCAACATCTTTCATTCCTTTTAATACAGCAGTAAGCTCACCTTTTTTTCCGAGTACAGCTGTACGGACTTCATTTAAACGTTCCAGTCCGTCTGAACTTTCGATCTCTGCAATTGCTTTTTCCCTGATTTG
>CAKRLC010000129.1 GCA_934358955.1 uncultured Roseburia sp.
CTTCGTGCCAGTGCATTTGCTGTATCCATTGCTGTGATACAATACACACCTGTCTCGATCGCATTACGACGGATCAGGAATCCATCACGGTTCTTATCACCGTTACCCTGAGTCGGTGTATCAATAACAAGATCGATCTTATGTCCAAGAATCAGGTCCATAACGTTTGGTGATTCCTGTGTGATCTTGTTAACACGGAGTGCATTTACACCGTGCTCCTGTAAATATTTTGCAGTACTTCTTGTTGCATAAATCTTATATCCAAGTGCTTCAAATCTCTTTGCAATATCAACAGATTCCGGCTTATCTGCATCTTTTACCGTCATGATCATCTGTTTATATTTTGGAAGCTGCACACCGGCTCCTAAGAATGCTTTGTATAAAGCTTCGTTAAATGTCTTTGCAATTCCAAGGCACTCACCGGTAGATTTCATCTCAGGTCCTAAGGAAATCTCAGCACCACGCAGCTTCTCAAAGGAGAATACCGGCATCTTGATCGCAATATAATCTGCAACCGGAGCAAGTCCCGGTTCATAACCCATACCACGGATGGTCTCGCCGATAATTACTTTTGTTGCAAGATCAACGATCGGAATACCTGTTACTTTACTGATGTATGGCACGGTTCTGGAAGAACGTGGATTAACCTCGATTACGTATACCTGCTCGTCCATAACGATGAACTGAATGTTGATCAAACCAATTACGTGTAATGCCTGTGCAAGACGTTTTGTGTATTCTACGATCATCTCTTTTACCGGTTCGCTGATCGTTGGAGCAGGATAAACGGAAATACTGTCTCCGGAATGGATACCGGTACGTTCGATATGCTCCATGATACCTGGGATTAAAATATCGGTTCCATCACATACAGCATCAACCTCGATCTCTTTTCCCTGTAAATATTTATCTACAAGGATTGGATGATCCTGTGCAATACGGTTAATGATTCCAATGAACTCTTCGATCTCTTCATCGTTGAATGCGATCTTCATACCCTGTCCACCTAATACGTAAGAAGGACGTACTAAAACAGGATATCCGAGACGATTTGCAACTTCTTTTGCTTCCTCTGCAGTAAATACAGTTCCACCTGCTGCTCTTGGGATCTTTGTTTTCTCCAGGATCTCGTCGAATAATTCACGGTCTTCTGCTGCATCTACATCCTCTGCTTTTGTTCCGAGGATTTTTACGCCCATCTTCATCAGACTTTCTGTTAATTTGATAGCTGTCTGTCCACCAAACTGTACAACTGCCCCATCCGGTTTCTCGATCTTAACGATTGCTTCTACATCTTCCGGAGTTAATGGCTCAAAGTAAAGCTTATCAGCAATATCAAAGTCTGTAGATACTGTTTCAGGGTTGTTGTTTACGATAACTGTCTCCCAGCCTTCTTTTGCAAATGCCCAGGTACTGTGAACAGAACAGTAGTCGAACTCGATACCCTGTCCGATACGGATCGGACCGGAACCTAATACCAGTACTTTTTTCTGTGGCTGTGTTTCTTCTGCTTCGTTCTCGCTTCCGAATACAGAATAGTAATATGGTGTAGCAGCTTCAAACTCTGCCGCACAGGTATCTACCATCTTGTATGCTGCTACGATTCCGTTCTCGTAACGCATATCGTGGATTTCTTCTGTTGTTTTTCCAGTCAGCTCTGCGATCACGTTATCCGGGAACTCGATACGTTTTGCTTCCTTTAATAACTCAACGGTTAAAGGCTGTGTTCTTAAAGCCTCCTCCATCTCTACGATGATCGCTAATTTATCAATAAACCATTTGTCGATCTTAGTGATCTCATGGATCTCGTCATAACTGAAATGACGGCGCAGTGCCTCTGCAATGACCCAGATTCTTCTGTCATCCACAACAGCTAACTGTTTTCTTAACTCAGCATCACTTAAATCTGTAAAATCATAAGACATCAGACTGTCTACATGCTGCTCTAAGGAACGGATTGCTTTCATCAGCGCGCCTTCGAAGTTATTGCAGATACTCATAACTTCACCAGTTGCCTTCATCTGAGTGGTAAGTGTTCTCTTTGCTGTGATAAATTTATCGAATGGAAGTCTTGGAATTTTTACAACACAGTAATCGAGCATTGGCTCAAAGCTTGCGTATGTTTTTCCTGTGATCGCATTCTTAATCTCATCTAATGTATATCCTAAAGCGATCTTTGCTGCTACTTTTGCGATTGGATATCCTGTTGCTTTGGATGCAAGTGCAGAAGAACGGGATACACGAGGGTTAACCTCGATAACACAGTATTCAAAAGATTCTGGATGAAGCGCATACTGTACATTACATCCACCTGTGATATTTAATTCAGAAATAATATTTAATGCAGATGTACGAAGCATCTGATACTCTTTATCACCAAGTGTCTGGGATGGTGCAACTACGATAGAGTCACCTGTATGAACACCAACCGGGTCAATATTTTCCATATTACATACTGTAATGCAGTTTCCATTCGCATCACGCATTACTTCGTACTCGATCTCTTTCCATCCGGCAATGCAGCGCTCTACTAAAACTTCACCAACACGGCTTAAACGCAGACCATTTGTTAAAATATCTACTAATTCCTGTTCGTTGTGGGCGATACCACCGCCACTTCCACCAAGGGTGAATGCTGGACGAAGCACAACCGGATAACCGATCGTATTTGTGAATTTGATACCATCCTGAACGTTATTTACAACCTGTGATGCCGCACATGGCTCACCGATTTTTTCCATAGTGTCTTTGAATGCCTGACGGTCTTCCGCTTTAAAAATAGTCTCAGCAGTTGTTCCGATCAGTTTTACACCGTATTTTTCCAAAACACCCTGCTCTTCAAGCTCCATACCAAGATTTAATCCTGCCTGTCCACCTAAAGTAGGCAGTACGCTGTCCGGTCTTTCTTTTGCAATGATTTTCTCTAAAACAGGAACTGTTAAAGGTTCAATGTAAACTTCATCTGCAATTTCTTTATCTGTCATAATAGTTGCCGGGTTTGAGTTTACCAGTACAACCTCCACACCTTCCTCTTTCAGGGAACGGCATGCCTGTGTACCTGCATAGTCAAACTCTGCTGCCTGTCCAATGACAATCGGACCGGAACCAATTACTAAAACTTTTTTTATCTCTTTATTTCTTGGCATACGATTTCTCCTTCTATATATTCGAATTTATTCTCTGCGTTTCACTCGAACAGGCTCGAATTTGTTCTCTGCCTGCCACTCGAGCGCACTCGAATTTGCTCTAAATTCTCGTTCGGGCTGGTCGCCCGATACAAAAAGAGTAATTCAATTCTCAGCATACAATAGAATCCTCGCTCTGCAAGAATTCTATTGTCAAGAATTAATTTGCACGAATTGTATTCCACTTTTTGCACCGCTCTCGTCAGTTACGACATCATCTCAATAAACCGGTCAAACAGATATCCGGAATCCTGTGGTCCCGGGCATGCTTCCGGATGGAACTGTACTGTGAAAATATTCTTTCCAACATACTCAAGTCCTTCGTTTGTGCCATCATTGACATTCACAAACGCCGGTTTTGCAATATTTTCATCTAAAGTATCTGTATCAACAACATATCCATGATTCTGGGATGAAATGTATACACGGTTTGTTTTCAAATCTTTGACAGGGTGATTGCCACCACGATGTCCGTATTTCATTTTATGGGTATCTGCCCCTGTTGCAAGTGCCATTAACTGATGTCCTAAGCAGATTGCAAAAATAGGTGTATCAGAATCGTACAGTTTTTTAATTTCCTTAATAATATCTGTACATTCCTTTGGATCTCCAGGGCCGTTGCTCAGCATAATTCCGTCCGGATTTGTACTTAAAATCTCTTCTGCAGTTGTGTGTGCCGGATAAATTGTTACTTCGCATCCGCGATTATTTAAAGACTGGGCGATATTATTCTTTGCACCAAAATCCATAAGTGCAACACGTTTTCCAGAACCGCTTAATACTCGTTTTTCTTCACAAGTTACCTTGTCCACTACATTTCCTGTGGTATATGCCTTTAATCTAGGAATGATTTCTTCTATATTATAGTTCTCGTCTGTTGTGATCATACCATTCATCGTACCTTTTTCACGTAAGATCTTGGTAAGTGCACGCGTATCAATTCCTGCGATTCCAGGAATATCATTTTTGGTCAGGAAATCCTGAATTGTTCCTTCGCAACGGAAGTTGCTTGGCATTCTGGATAACTCTCTTACAATATATCCGTCCGGCCATGGTCTTTTCGACTCCATATCCGGAGTAATTCCGTAGTTACCAATTAATGGATAGGTCATAACCACTGCCTGTCCTGCATAAGAAGGATCGGTCAAAACCTCCAAATAGCCAGTCATAGAAGTGTTAAAAACGATCTCACTAATGACTTCTCTGGTGGAACCAATGCTTGTTCCTGTAAATACATTCCCATCTTCGAGTATCAAAAAAGCTTTCATTTGTTTCCCTGTCCTTTCTTCTGTTTTTTTTCCAAAAAAAAAAACGTTTCCGTTTTTTCCTTTTGCTCTACATGAACGATATATGGGCAGTCAAACCGGATCATATCATCCGCTCCGAAGCATACCTTTATTTCCTGCATGGGAATAAATTCTGTAAATATTCCCTCGCTTAAATTGTAATGAGTTTATCATATGTTTCTGTAATTTTCAACCTTTTTCATACAATCAGTTTGATTTTTTTTACATCCATAAGCGAACCTAATATTTTCTATTATT
>CAKRLC010000130.1 GCA_934358955.1 uncultured Roseburia sp.
TACATTTATGCTCTTTACAAATCTTTTTATACTGACACACCATACGGTCATGTCCTCCAATAATGACTACGCTCATACATTATCCTCTCTATTTCTTACAATGCCGCAAGCTGTTTTCCAAGATCTTTGCATGCTTCTAATGCATCATCATCCGGTGCTTCCTGGCAGATCACACCTTCTCCGTTTACAACAGTTGCTCCTGCTGCTGTCATACGGTCTACCCAGTCACGCATCCACTGTCCGTCGCCCCAGCCGTAAGAACCGAATAAAGCGATTGTTTTTCCTGCTGCAAATCCTTCTACATCACAAACAAATGGCTCCATCTCGCCTTCTTCCAGCACTTCTGCTCCCATTGCAGGGCATCCGAGTGCAAAACCCTTTGCCGCTTTCAGATCATCTAAAGATGCGCTTGCAACATCAACAACAACTGCTTCTTTTCCCGCTGCTGTTACACCCTCTGCAACTGCATTTGCCATGCTCTCTGTGTTTCCTGACTGTGACCAAAATACGATTGTTACTTTATCCATGATATGTTTCCTCCATTTTTTGCCCATGAGTTTTCCCCATGCCAGCTTTTTCTCTTTTATTATTTGTAACGATTCTGTAGGAATCATCACCTCATAAAGTTAGTTTTTTCTAACCTATAAGCAAATTTAAGCCCCAATTTTCTGCCTCAGACTACGCTTTTGCTCCATCACCTGCAGCATCTGCCTGACTGTATACCCCTGTGTCAGATAACCGAGAAGCTCTTTTCGCGCTTCCTCATACTGTGCAAACAGTGCCATTTTCTGTTCTGCATCGGCATAGACTTTCCAGTACCCGGCGTAGAGATAATTCTTTCCTTCATTCTGAATGAACCCTTCCACATCCTCCACCGGATATCCGAGCAGTAATCCCATCTCATGCGGAAAGCCTGCATTTTGTAAGGTATAGGATTCATAGTTCTCTTTAAAGCGCTCTAAAACCGTTGCTAATTCAAGGTTTTCATAGCCAAACTGTCTCATAGACTGACAGACTTTTTTCTCTGCCAGATATGCTTTCAGTTCATCCTCGTGGTAAATAAGAAAGGTTACTTTTTCTTTCTTCTCCAGCAGCAGAAAATATGCGATACCGGAACGGTTCAATACGCGTCTTACTTCTTTTGTCAGACGCCGCTCCACGATCAGAAGATTGGATATTTTCATGCCGGAAATCATCGGGGCACACTGGATCACCAGATGCGTCTCTATATTTTCCCTGTCTAATCTTGTTATCATCTCAAATACTTCCTGACTCACTGTTACCTCCTTGTAAGTTAGTTTTATCTAACTTATGAGCATATATTACAAAAAAAAAGAAAACATGTCAACACTTTTATTGACATGTTTTCTCGATAATAATTTTTTATCTTTATCTGTTTCTTCCATACTTCGTCCTTGCTCAGGAATCTATCCCACGCTTCGACATCTCCGCTGCCACTCACTTTCAGTAAAAATGTGTGATCTTCGGTGTCAATGGAATTTCTGTATCTGTTATCCTCTTTCTCAATAGAATAAATCTCACAGCCTTCTAACTCCTTTAAATCAGCTGACACAGCTTCTGCCGGAATCATAGCATCTTCGAATCTCGACTTTCTATTTCATGTGATTTTCCGATGCCTATGCCGACATCGATTATTAAAATAACTTGCTTATTCGATGCTTCTTGCCTCAAAGCAAAGATCTCTTGCACCATATCTCAGGCTGTTTTCTCGTATTACAAGCTGTTTCCTGACGTAAAAGCATCGATTTTCTATTTTTTGATGAATCCGATGCCTTTTTCGCTCAAAGGAAACTTTTTTCCTCTTCAAAAGGCATCGGAATTGATCATTTTGCACGAAATCGTTTCATTCTGTCTTTATTCATGCTCATTCACCCGAATCTTTACCCAAAAGTACGTTACGATTCCAATAACAAATGTTCAAGAAATACCGCAGCTCCATCATGGTCATGATCGCCCACCACACAGGACGCTTTCTGTTTCACTCCATCTGCTGCATTTCCCATCGCAGCAGATATTCCTGCCTGGGCAAACATCTCTACATCATTTACGTTATCTCCGATCGCGATCACCTGTGCTGTGTCCATTCCAAGTATTTCTTTTAATCTTGCAACACCAGCACCCTTATTCACACCCTCTGCCATAAACTCGGCATTGCCATTGACTGAGGTCGTGACACAGATACCCGGCACATCATTCCAGCGCTCTCTGACGCCTGCTGCAAATGCAGTGTCTTCAAAATAAAGATTTATTTTCTCTGCCCTCTGCAAAAGATCTTTCTGTTCGTGGATGTCTGATACATACTCATGATTTGCCAGCATATATTCCACAAAGTTACCACCGACCGTCGCTGTCTTATACCATTTTCTGTCATTTTTCTCTGTATAAACAGCTCCATCCGCAAGCACTTCCGTATAATAATGAAATGTTTTTTCAGCCATCTTTGTCTCTGCTTCATACCATTTCTTTACTTCTGTCAGAATCTGCTCTGCGCTGCCTTCCGGCAAAAGCCTTGTATACACGGAAGCCTTCTTCCCGTAGTCCCAGACAACTGCACCGTTTTCCAGCACTCCGAATTTCAGTCCGCGAAGCGCATTGATCTCTTTTGGCAAGAGTGTGAGAGATCTTCCACTTGCAGGCACAACATAGTGTCCCACGTCAAGAAGTCTCTGCAAAATTGCCACTGACTTTTCTGTAATTTTTCCCTGGCTGTTCAACAGAGTGCCATCCATATCCACAGCGATCAAATATTTCTGTGCCATTTTCATCTTACATCCTGCCATTCTGCACCTGCTCTTAACGTGCGATCTGAATCATAAAGGCCTCATATGGTCTTAATGCTGCCTCAACATCCCTGCGGTCTGCATAATTTGAAATCTTTACCTGCTCAACTGCTTTCACATAAGGCATCAGTTTTTCTGTTGAAACCGTCTCCTCTGATAAATTAGCTGCCACAAGCCAGCACTCTGTTTCTGTTTTTCTCAGATATGCAAAAATGTGTGGATCTTCTTTTAAGATCAATTCATAATTGCCTTCTGTCAGAAGTGCCTCCTTATGCCTGAGGGAGATCAGTGCTTTATAATAATAAAAAATAGAATCCTTGTCTGCAAGCGCCTCTTTTACATTAATCTCCTGATAACGGTCAGAGACTCTAAACCACGGCTTTCCTGTTGTAAATCCTGCATTTTCGCTGTCATCCCACTGCATCGGCGTTCTTGCATTATCGCGGCTCTTGTTCCAGACAGCCTCCTTAAACGCTTCCTCTGAAATCGTCTTTCCGACTTCTACCAGCTCTTTGTATGCATTGCGTACCTCGATATCCTCATATTCATCCAGCGGAAAATGCACGTTTGTCATGCCGATTTCTTCCCCCTGATAAATATAAGGCGTTCCCTGCATACCATGAAGCACTGTCGCATAGGCCTTCGCACACTCTTTGCGGTATCTGGTATCATTACCCCAGCGTGAGATCACACGCGGCTGATCATGATTTTCCAGATACAGTGCATTCCATCCATGGCCATTTAATTTATCCTGCCATTCTGACATTACACGCTTTAATTCACACAGGTCAAATGGTTTTAACGCCCATTTCCGGTTCACAGATCCCGGGATCCGGTCGATATTCATATGTTCAAAGGTAAAGATCATGTTCAGTTCTTTCCGTTTGGGATCTGTAAAAAGTCTTGCAACCTCCGGTGTTGAGCCTGGTGCCTCACCGACCGTCATGCAATCATACTTAGACAATACTTCATGGTTCATCTCCTGAATGAATTCATGCAATCTTGGTCCGTTGCTGTGATATTTTCCTGTGTAATATTTTCTTCCTGGCTCTTCCTCGTAATCCGGGAAATTCTGGTCCTTGGAAATCGAAGCGATCACATCCATACGCCATCCGTCTGCGCCTTTTTCCATCCAGAATTTCATCAGATCATATACTTCTCTGCGCACCTTCTCATTTTCCCAGTTAAGGTCCGGCTGCTTTTTGCTGTAAAAGTGTAAATAATATTGACCGCGTTCCTTGCAGTATTCCCAGGCGCTTCCGCAGAAGCTCGATCCCCAGTTATTTGGCTCACTGCCATCTGCTTTCGGGTCTTTCCAGATATAATAATCACTGTATTCATTTTCTTTGGATTTACGGCTTTCCACAAACCAGGCATGTTCGTCGGAAGTATGGTTGACGACAAGATCTAATACGATCTTAATGCCCTTCTCATGCGCTTTTTCTATAAGCTCATCCATGTCCTCATTTGAACCAAAGCCTGCATAAATACTTCGGTAATCCCTGATATCGTATCCGTTATCATCCTGCGGGGAATCGAAGACCGGACTCAGCCAGATCACATCGATTCCAAGCTCTTTCAGATAATCCAGTTTCTCGATGACTCCCCGGAGATCGCCGAAGCCATCTCCGTTGGAATCCTTAAAGCTTCTCGGATAAATCTGATATACAACAGCGTTTTTCCACCAGTCTTTCATTTCTGTCATGCTCCTTTTCTATGCGATTCCAAGTAATGATAAAACTATGCCTAATACGATGACGCCGATAATTAATACGGTAACGCTGACATTTTTCTTTTTCAGCAGGTAATAGCATAATAAAGTAAGTCCAAGCGGCACGATTCCCACAAAAATCTGGTCTAACATGGATTGTAAATTTAAAATAGACTCACCCTCCATCATAAGCTCAAAGGTAGAATT
>CAKRLC010000131.1 GCA_934358955.1 uncultured Roseburia sp.
GCACAATGAAACTTGCAATATTTTTTTGTGCAATCTGACATCATAAACTTAAATGCAGACCTTTTGACACCCGAATCCTATGTAATAAAAAAATTCCAGATCCCGCTATGCAAAGCATTCCGAAACCTGGAATATTTTTTAACATCATCCTTCAGAAAAAGTTATGCCTCGTCAATCGCTTTTCCAATGTCATGACGCATATATTTGTTTGCAAAATCCACCCACTCAGTTGCCTCGTAAGCTTTCTTTCTCGCTTCTTTTAAGTCAGCCCCTGTTGCTGTGATTCCAAGGACACGTCCGCCGTTGGTCACGATCTTGCCTTCTTCGTTGAACTTTGTTCCGGCATGGAAACAGAAGTAATCGTCTTTTCCTTCAAACTTCTCTAAGCCTGTGATCTCAAATCCTTTTTCATATGCAACCGGATAACCGTCGGATGCCAAAACAACACAGACTGCTGCATTGTCTTCAAACTGAAGATCGATCGTATCTAATTTGCCATCCACGCAGGCTTCCATAACATCAATAATGTCATTTTTCATTCTTGGAAGGACAACCTGTGCTTCCGGATCACCAAATCTTGCATTATACTCTAATACTCTTGGACCGTCTGCTGTCAGCATCAGACCAAAGAAAATAACACCTGTAAATGGTCTTCCTTCTGCAGCCATTGCATCTACAGTTGCCTGGTAAATATATTTTTTGCAGAAATCATCTACTTCTTCTGTATAGAACGGACTTGGAGAGAAGTTTCCCATTCCTCCTGTATTTAAGCCCTGATCGCCATCTTTTGCACGCTTGTGATCCTGTGCAGAAGACATGATCTTAATGGTCTTTCCATCGACATAAGATAACACAGATACTTCACGGCCTGTCATAAATTCTTCGACGACCATTGTGTTTCCGGCTGTTCCGAACTTCTTATCTTCCATGATCTCTTTGACGCCGGCTTTTGCTTCTTCTAAGGTATTGCAGATTAAAACACCTTTTCCGAGAGCCAGTCCGTCTGCTTTCAATACGATCGGCATTTTGGCTGTCTCAAGATAGTCTAACGCTGCCTGCGGATCTGTAAAGTTTTCATATGCTGCGGTTGGAATATTATATTTCTTCATAAGATCTTTGGAAAATGCCTTAGAGCCCTCTAAGATCGCTGCATTTTTTCTTGGACCGAATACCTTTAAGCCTTCTGCTTCAAAAAGATCCACGATTCCGCCAACTAACGGATCATCCATTCCTACGATTGTAAAGTCAATTTCTTTTTCCTTTGCAAAAGCAACTAATTTATCAAATTCCATTGCACCGATCGGTACACATTCTGCAAGTGCTGCGATTCCGGCATTGCCCGGTGCACAGTAAATCTTATCTACACGAGGGCTTTTTGCCACGCTTGTGCAGATTGCATGCTCACGGCCGCCGCTTCCTACTACTAAAACTTTCATAAGGATTCTCCTTTTTTTCTACTTCTCGTCAATTCTCACTTTACCATCTACAACGGAAACCTTTCCGTTTGCGACCAGGTCGATCGCTTTTGGCATAATGATCCACTCTGCCTGTTCCATTACACGTCGCTGTAAAATTTCCGGTGTGTCATCCTGCTGTACTTCCACAGCCTTCTGTAAAATAATCGGGCCGGTATCGGTTCCCTCATCCACAAAGTGTACGGTTGCCCCGGTCACTTTTACACCACGGGCAAGCACTCCTTCGTGTACCTTTAATCCATAATAGCCGGTTCCGCAGAAAGATGGGATCAGGGATGGATGGATATTGATGATACGGTTTCTGTATTTTTCGATCATCTTCTCCGGGATCACAACCAAAAATCCTGCAAGAACGATAAGATCCGGCTGGCAGGCATCTATTTTTTCCAGAAAAGCCTCATTAAATGCCGCTCTGTTCTCATAATCCTTCGGAGAAATGCATACTGCCTCAATGCCATGATTTCTGGCGCGTTCTAAGGCATATGCATTTTTATTATTGCTGATGACAACTTCCACTTCTGCATTGGTGATGGTTCCGTCATCAATCGCATCTAAAATAGCCTGCAGATTGGTTCCACCGCCGGATACTAAAACTGCAATTTTTAGCATAAAGTTACTCCTTTTTCACCGTCTTTGATCTCACCGATGACATATGGAACATCGCCTGCTGCACGCATTGCTTCCATTGTTTTGTCCACATCTGCCGGATCAACTGCAACGATCATTCCAATACCCATGTTATAAGTATTGTACATCATCTGTTCTTCTACCTGTCCTTCTCTTGCCATCATTTTAAAGATTGCAGGAACTTCATAGCTGTCTTTTCTGATGACTGCATGCTTGCCTTCCGGAAGCATTCTCGGAACGTTCTCATAGAAGCCGCCACCTGTGATATGGCTGCATGCTTTCACACGAACGCCTGCTTCTTTGACATTCTTTAACGCTTTTACATAGATTCTTGTTGGTGCAAGCAATGCTTCTCCTAATGTTTTACCAAGCTCTTCATGATAGGTATTTAAAGTTTCTTTGTCCATTTTAAAGATCTTTCTTACAAGGGAGAAACCATTTGAATGTACACCTGAGGAAGCCATACCGATCAGCACGTCTCCGTCTGCCAAGTTCTCACCTGTAATAATATCTTTTTTATCTACGACTCCGACTGTAAATCCTGCAAGGTCATATTCTTCTTCCGGCATTAATCCTGGATGCTCTGCTGTCTCACCACCGATGAGTGCGCAGCCGGACTGTTTACAGCCTTCTGCCACACCGCTTACGATCGTAGCGATCTTTTCCGGATAGTTTTTGCCACATGCAATATAATCTAAGAAAAATAATGGTTCACCGCCTGCACATGCAACGTCATTTACACACATTGCAACACAGTCAATACCAATTGTGTCATGTTTATCTAACAGGAACGCAAGTTTTACTTTTGTTCCGCATCCGTCTGTTCCTGATAAAAGTACAGGCTCTTCCATTCCTTTGATTGCTTCCATGGAAAAAGCACCGGAGAATCCACCAAGTCCGCCTAATACTTCCGGACGCATGGTTCCTTTTACATATTTTTTCATTAATTCTACTGATTCGTATCCAGCTTCAATATCTACACCTGCGTTCTTATAATCCATTTTTCTTCTCCTTCATCATCTATATATGTTGTATCAGATCCATTTTTCATTTCCAGTACACGTTCTGTAAATCACTGCACCATAACTTGTATGCACTTCTATCTGCGTTATGGCTCCAGCTCATTTTTGAATACGTTACTAGTAATTTTTATATCCAACTTCCTGTAATCTTGCATCTTTTGCCTGAACCTGCTCTTTCAGCTCTGTAGAGTAAGCTTTTAACTTCTCTAATAAAGCTTCATCTGAAGTTGCAAGGATCTTTGCAGCAAGAAGTCCTGCATTTGCTCCACCGTTGATCGCTACGGTTGCAACCGGGATACCGGATGGCATCTGTACGATGGAATATAAAGAATCTCTTCCGCCTAAGGAAGTTGTATGCATTGGAATACCAATGACTGGCATTGGGAAAATTGCTGCACACATACCTGGCAGATGTGCTGCCATTCCTGCTCCGGCAATAATCACCTTGAAGCCTTTGCTCTCAGCTGTTTTTGCATATTCAAAGAAAACATCCGGTTCACGGTGTGCGGAGATGATCGTCATCTCGTAATCGATTCCTAATTTTTCCAATATATCTGCTGCTTTTGCCATTACTGGCATATCTGAGTCGCTGCCCATTACAATACCAACTTTTGCCATGATATTCGTCTCCTTTTTCTATGTACTGTTGTTTTGCCGGATGAACGTTCACTAATTCTTATTTCTTCTCATTCAGCGATATGGTTCAATTACATCTGGGAACAATTCTATTGTAAATGCACTTCTGTATTTTGGCAATTGTTCCTTCACAGATATTCTGTGATTGTAACTGTGGCTACGGTTCACTCACACTTCGCTACCGTAACTACCTATCATCCTCGCTCTGATTATAATATGTTTCAATTAAGAAGTCTAATTAATAATTGTTATTTGTTTTATTAAATGTAATTATATATGTTTTTTCAATTATCCAGCTGCTCTAATTGCAGCTGCTTTTTTCTTTTTCTTTCTAATTTTCCTTTCGCCATGCTTGAGAAATGAGGAGAAAGCATCGGAATCATAGAAAGAATAGAAAATCGATGTCAGAATTCATGGCAATAGCGTAAGCTTATGCGGAAAAGGCATCGGAAACATCAAAAATATAGAAAATCGATGCTTGAGCTTATGAAAATAGCTTATGATATGAGAAAATGGTTTGAAATATGGGGCGAGTACCTTTCTCTTTGAGACAAGAAACATCGAATAGGCAAGTTGTTTTAAATATCGATGCCGGAGAAAGCATCGGAATCATGTAAAACATAGAAAATCGATGCCAGAGCTCTTGGCAATAGCGTGGCCTATGATGAGAAGGCATTATTTACCTGAAACAACAAAAACGGTTGCAAAGCCAGCAAAGCAAGGCTTGCAGCCGTTTTTGCTGTTCTTTGGATTCGGGTGTCAAAACGTCTACCTCTTAGTTTAGAATGACAAATTACCCAAAGAGAAACTTTTGACACCCGAATCTTATAAGATGAAAAATACCTTTAACCCATACATCCTGCTATAAGATAAAAAAGGGGATGTGAAAAAACTCGATTGAGTTTTTTCGCATCTCCCTTTTTGTACCTGTTGTGTATAAATGACTGA
>CAKRLC010000132.1 GCA_934358955.1 uncultured Roseburia sp.
TTATTTCCGCATTACAATGTGTTTGACAATGTGGCATATGGTCTGAAACTCCGCAAAATGGATAAAAAAGAAATCCACGATAAAGTCATGGAGATCCTTGATCTTGTAGAATTAAGCGGTATGGAAGGCAGAATGACAAACCAGCTTTCTGGTGGACAACAGCAGCGTGTTGCTTTGGCAAGGGCGCTGGTTGTAGAGCCAAGCGTACTCCTTTTTGATGAACCGCTTTCTAATCTGGATGCAAAACTTCGTGTTTCCATGCGTACCGAGATCCGCAACATCCAGCAGCGTGTCGGCATTACCGCTATTTATGTTACGCATGATCAGAGTGAGGCAATGGCATTGTCGGATCAGATTATTATTATGAATAAAGGTGTGGTTGCACAGATCGGAACGCCGCAGGAGATTTATTATCATCCAACAAATGAATTTGTAGCAGATTTTATCGGTGAGGCAAATTTCCTGAAAGGAAAGCTGATCACAAAAGATGGAGATCAGGGAACACTGGATATTGACGGATGTAAAGTGGAAGTGGACAGCGTATCTTCCTTTAAAGAGGGTGATACTTGTACGGTAGTATTAAGACCAGAGTCCGCAGTGATCGCAGACGAAGGACAGCTTCCATGTAAAGTTGTGCTAAGCTGTTTTATGGGATCTTATCAGAACTATCATGTCATGGTCGGAAATACATTAGTGAAGATCACGGACTTTAATCCGAAGCATAAAAAAATCTACCAGGCAGGTGAGAATGCATATGTGAAATTTGATGTATGTGATGTACATATTATCTGATTTCACAGTACAAAATAAAATAGCAGGTATTCTGGCAGAAATATGGAATAGATGCTACAGAAAAATAGCCGGACTTCGGAGGCAAAGGGGGAGTGTCAGATGAATATGATAACAGAACAGCTTTCCTACATTCTCAGAATTTTGCTTTCCTGCATCTGCGGCGGCGTGATCGGCATTGAACGTCAGCAGAGGACGAAGGTTGCCGGAACAAGGACGCATATGATGATCGCACTTGCATCCGCATTGATGATGATCATCTCAAAATATGGCTTTCTGGATGTGATCGAGATCGAAGGGATTTCCTGCGATGCGTCCAGGGTGGCAGCAGGAATCATTACCGGGATCGGGATTCTCGGTGGTGGGATTGTTATTACCGGAAAGCAAGGTTATGTCAGCGGTATGACAACTGCAGCAGGCGTGTGGGTAACAGTCGGGATCGGAATGGCAGTCGGCGCCGGCATGTATCTGCTTGGAACCGGGACAACAGTTCTGGTAGTGCTGATCCAGACGATTTTCCATAAAGACCTGTGGGTAGTAAAGCAGGCAACCAGGGCACAGGTAGTTTTCCAGGTGCAGAATGAAAAAGAAGCATTTGAAAAGATTTCCAAAGAACTGGAAACCTATAATATCTGCATGCATCAGTTCAAATGGCAGCGGAAAGGAAAAGATATGTTCCATTTAAGATGTCAGGTTGTGATTCCTCCACAGTATGGAAGAGCAGAAATCGCTGAGATTTTTATGCAGATTAAGGAAGTGGAAGCGTTTGAAGTAATATAGAAAGAAATATTCCAGGTTTTCTTGTGCAATGTATCTGGCGCATCAGGGTTTTAGATGCATTGCATGAAGAAATCGCTGGAATATTTTTTTGCAAAATTACTGATAAAAGTTAAGTCCGTTCATATTAATGAAATGTTTGTGGGATAGGCATTTGCTGTATTACAGTTCAAAGGATTCCAGATCATCCGGAACATACAGATTTCCGGAAAAATATGGTCTGCCTTCTGCAAGATAAAGTTCTTTGCGGCGGGCAATATTTTTATCCTCTGTATGATAAAGAATCAGATTTTTTACATGAAGCTGTTCGGCAAGCTCGCAGGCGTCTTTTACTGTGGAATGATGCTTTTCATACGGAGAAAAAATATCCGCCTGGGAATAAAGACAGAATGCCTCGTGTAAAAGCCAGGTACTGTCTTTGGCAAATGCCTCTTCGCATTCATTATAAGGTTCATCGCCGCAGCAGGTGAGCTTTTCTCCGTTATCCAGTTCCATACAGAAACCAAATTGTTTGGCTTTGGTGGAGTGGATGTCGAAGAACGTAACTTTCCGTCCTATGATCGTGCGTGTCTCATGGTCTTCTACCGTGATCAGATGCAGACGGTCACCGATAAACTTTGTCTGCTTTTTCTGGAGCAGTGTATTTGACAGGTCAAGCAGGATCGAGATCACTTCTTCATGTGCGTAAATATTTGCCTCACCGGTATATTTTCCTTTTGCCATATTCTGGCAGATCACACGGATCAGCCACAGTACGCCGAGAATATGATCGACATGCTTATGTGTGACAAAAATCTCGTGCACATCATTGATATCAATATTGGCAGCCTTCAACTGGTGCAGGATCGTATTTCCGCCTCCGCCGTCAACAAGAAAATATTTGTGGTCGTCTTCTAAAACAAAGCAGGTGTTATAACATTCGGTAACAACTGCATTTCCGGTTCCAAGCATGGTTAATTTCATAAAACTCTCCTTATCGATAAAAAACAGATCATAGCGAAACACATAGAAAACGTAGATTAACTTGTGAAAAAATAACAAAAGCATAAGAAGACATTGAGGAGCCGCCGGTTCTTAGAAGGCAGCTTTAGCTGGCTTCTTAGTACCGTTGCGAGCGACGCATAGCGAAAGCGTGTCTTCGCTGATTTTGTTATTTTTTCACAAATTTATAGCGTAAATTAAGTTTCACAATAATCAGACAAATAGAATACTTCGTTGCAAGTATAAAATAAATCTGCAAAAAAGAAAAGCAGAAAATTCTTTTCAAGAAGAAAAAGCTGCGGTATGATAAAAGTCAATGAAGAAAGCAGAAAGGATGTGTGGAAAGGATGTATACTCTTGAAAAAGGAAGACCGGAAAATCTGGCAGGGCGGCTGGAAAAAGAAATACGGGTATATGATTTCCTCGACCGTCTGAAAATAGATTATGAACGGATTGACCATGAATCAGTGATGGCGATGGGACACACACCGGTTTTTATAGATTAGCTTCTGTCGGAAAGAGTCTGAAGTGACAAGAAATATATTTTAATGCGCTTGGGAAATTGCGAAGCCTAGGAAGCAGGAAAAGGGAGAAAAAATGCAGGAACAGATAAAAAAGAAAAAAATGAACGAAAAAAGAAAAATGACAGGAAAAGAAACAGGAAAGAAGATAAAAAATAAAAATCAGGAACCTGTAAAAGCGTTAAATAAAAACAGGACAGAGAAAGCACAGAGCGAAAGATTAAATCCGGCAAAAAAAACGGGCTGTCCATATGCAAAAAAATGCGGTGGCTGTGATTATCAGGGAATGCCTTATGAGAAACAGTTACAGGAGAAGCAGACATTTGTCCGTAAAAATGTCGGGGAATTCTGTAAAGTCCTTCCAATCATCGGTATGGACACCCCATACCATTACCGGAATAAAGTGCATGCCGTTTTTGATGTAGAGCGTCGCGGACGACATGCCGGCGGTGGCAGAAGAACAGCCGGAAACGGTCATGCCAAGTCTGCTCCGGGTGGTGTGATCTCCGGTGTATACAAAGCAGGAACGCATGAGGTCATTAACATTGATTCCTGTGAGATCGAAGATGAATTATCTTCTGCGATCATCCGAGATATCAGAGGTTTGCTGCATTCCTTTAAAATCAAAACTTACGATGAGGATACTGGGTACGGATTGCTCCGTCATGTCCTGGTGCGCCGTGGATTTCACAGCGGAGAAGTGATGGTAGTGCTTGTGCTTGGTTCACCGATCCTTCCATCCAAAAATAACTTTGTCAAAGCACTCCGCAAGTTACATCCGGAGATCACAACCGTGGTTGTAAACGTGAATGACAAGCAGACGAGCATGGTGCTTGGTGAAAAGGAGACGGTGATTTATGGAAAAGGATATATTGAAGATACGCTTTGCGGCTGCACATTCCGTATTTCACCAAAGTCATTCTATCAGGTAAATCCAATCCAAACAGAGATCCTTTATAACAAAGCACTTGAATATGCAGCGCTGACCGGTAAAGAAAAAGTGATCGATGCTTATTGTGGAACTGGAACAATCGGACTTATTGCAGCATCTAAGGCAAAAGAAGTGATTGGTGTGGAGTTAAACCGTGACGCGGTAAAAGATGCGATCATCAATGCGAAACGCAATGAGATCAAAAACGAACAGTTTTACAATGCTGATGCCGGAGCCTTTTTAGTGGAAATGGCAGAGCAGAAAGAACACGCAGATGTGGTACTGATGGATCCTCCAAGAGCCGGAAGTGATGAGGCATTTTTGTCTTCGGTTGTAAAACTTGCTCCAGAACGGGTTGTCTATGTATCCTGCAACCCTGAGACCCTGGCAAGGGATTTAAAATATCTTACAAAGCATGGATATAAGGCAGTTGAGTGCCAGCCTGTCGATATGTTTCCTTTTACGAAACATGTTGAGAGCGTTGTTCTTTTGTCCAAACTAAAATAAAGGCAGGATGATTATATTAATGTCACGATTGAACTTGATGATGTGGATATAACATCTGCAGAGACTAAGGCAACATATGATGAGATAAAGAGAGTGCAATTGTGGAGGCATTGAAGCATTTTAAGATGAATAGTTAATAAAGAGAGGTGCATATGCTAT
>CAKRLC010000133.1 GCA_934358955.1 uncultured Roseburia sp.
TCAGGAACTCAAAAAGGATTTTTACATAAAATAAAGTAAGAAACGGAAGAATAAAGCTGCAATACGAAAAATGTCGGCATAGCAGCTTTGTTGAAAGAGGAAAAAATGGGATTTCAGACAATTTATCCGAGAGATATCAGACATATATGCCAGAGCCGTCATGCGTGGATCGCAGATATCCGTGAACCGGAAGATTACCGGGTTTATCATCTAAGAGGAGCAATCAATGTTCCATATCGGGAAGAGGAACAGTGGACGTATCAGTTTTCAAAGAGACGAGCGGTGATATTATATTGCGAATACGGGAGTGCCAGCCTTTTGGCAGCGAGAAGACTTGGCAGAGAAGGAGTCGAAGCATACACTGTGGTTGGTGGAATGAAGGCAATCAGGGAGTATTGACAGTTGAAAATAGAACGGATAAGATATAGATAAGTTTTTGATAGAAATAGTCAGAGGAGAGACGTGTGAGAACATTTGAATTACTAGTGCCTTGCCATTTTGGACTTGAGGCTGTATTAAAAAGAGAAATATATGATCTTGGATATGAGATTACAAAGGTAGAAGATGGAAGAGTCACTTTCGAAGGAGATGCAGAAGCAGTCTGCCGTGCGAATATTTTCCTTCGTACGGCAGAAAGAGTCATGATCCAGGTAGGAAGATTTAAGGCGACCACCTTTGAAGAATTATTCCAGGGGATCAAGAATCTGCCATGGGAAGAATATATACCGGAAGATGGAAAGTTTTGGGTAAAGAAAGCATCTTCCATTAACAGTAAATTGTTCAGTCCATCAGATATCCAGTCTATTGCAAAAAAGGCAATGGTAGAGCGGATGAAGCAGAAATATAAGAAAAACTGGTTTGAGGAAGACGGAGCATCTTATCCGGTACGTATCTTTTTATTAAAAGATGAAGTGACGGTAGCACTGGATACATCAGGAGATTCTTTACATAAGCGTGGATACCGAACTATGACAAGCAAGGCACCGCTGACAGAGACACTGGCGGCAGCATTGATCATGCTGACACCATGGAGAGCAGACAGAATTCTGGTAGATCCATTTTGCGGAAGTGGAACATTTCCAATTGAGGCAGCGATGATCGCCGCGAATATTGCACCAGGTATGAACCGCGAGTTTACGGCGGAGCAGTGGACGAATCTGATCGATCGCAGTATGTGGTATGAGTGCGTTAAGGAAGCCGAGGATATGATCGATACCAGTGTGGAAGTCGACATCCAGGGATATGATATTGACGGGGATGTGGTAAAGGCAGCCAGGGAAAATGCAAAGCGTGCCGGCGTAGACCATATGATCCATTTCCAGCAGCGGGCAGTTGCAGATTTAAATCATCCGAAAAAGTATGGATTTATCATTACGAATCCACCATACGGAGAGAGATTAGAGGAAAAGGCAGATCTGCCGGCTCTGTATACACAGATCGGACAGGCATACCAGCGGCTGGATTCCTGGTCGATGTTTATGATCACAAGTTATACAGATACAGAGAAATATATAGGAAGGAAAGCTGATAAAAATCGCAAGATTTATAATGGAATGCTGAAAACTTATTTTTATCAGTTCCTTGGACCGAAACCACCGAAAAAACGCGGTTAAGGAGTAGGAAATACATGAGGTATTCAAAGAGATATATTATTTTTACCGCAATTCTTATAATTGCACTTTTATTGAAATTTAATACCTTTTTTGAACGATATCAGACAGTCAACCATTTTCGTGGAGCAGATTTAGAGGCAGATACATGGAATCCGCTGATCGCGCAGAGCGTAAATGAAAATTTGTTGTCTGTTCTGATTGACAATAAGGAATATACGAACGAAAAATACCGGTTTTATATGGATGATAATCTAAATATCATGGTTCCGGTTTCGCTGCTTCGCGATGCTTTAAACTGCAGTGCACATGTTTATGATAAGGAAACATTGCTCGTGGAAAAGCACAGCAAAGAGCTTGCGTTTACATTGAACAAAACTACTGTAGATGTGAATGGAGAAAAGGAAAAAATCGTATCGCCATTCATTGAGACTGGAGATGAGTTTTATGTGAGTCTCAGTGATCTGTCAAATTATCTGGATTATTCCTATTCCTGGAATATGGCTGAAAACACAGCACAGGCAGCAGATATATCGGAAAGCACTGCATTGATCCCAACGCGTTATGATTTAAGAGACCGGGAAAGAGTTTCTGAGATCCGAAATCAGGGAACCTATGGAACATGCTGGTCTTTTGCAGCTTTAAGTGCGATGGAATCGGTTCTTTTACCGGAAGAAAGCTGCCAGTTTTCTGTAGATCATATGACATTAAACAATGGCTTTAATCTGACACAGAAGGATGGCGGGGAATATACGATGGGTATGGCATATCTGGCATCCTGGAAGGGCCCTGTTTATGAAAAGGATGATCCTTACGGAGACAATAAAACAGATGATACCTTAAAAGAAGTGAAACACGTTCAGGAAATGCAGATTATTGATGGAAAGGACTATGAAAAAATAAAGGAGGCTGTCTTCAAATACGGAGGCGTGCAGACTTCCATTTATAATGCGTTAAAAAGCTCTCAGTCAAGATCTCCATATTTTAACCGTGATACAAATGCTTATTGTTACATAGGAACGGAAAAACCAAACCACGATGTCGTTATTATCGGCTGGGATGACAGCTATTCCAGAGAAAACTTTTCAGTAGATCTGGAGGGAGACGGTGCATTTATCTGCCAGAACAGCTGGGGAACCGGATTTGGGGATGACGGTATTTTTTACATCTCATATTATGATACAAACATTGGTACACACAATGTGGTTTATACGAAAATAGAAGATACCGACAACTATGACCATATTTATCAGAGTGACCTGTGCGGCTGGATTGGGCAGTTAGGTTTTAATAAAGAGAGCATTTACGGAGCAAATGTATATACAGCAGAATCAGCAGAGTCACTGACAGCAGCAAGCTTTTATGCAACAGGAAAAGACTCGGAGTATCAGTTATTTGTTGTAAAGAATTTTGAAAATGTGGATTCATTAAGCACTATGGAACAGGTAGCAGCAGGAAAAGTAAGCAATGCGGGCTATTATACAATCCCATTTGACAAAGCGGTTCCGGTAGAGCCGGGAGAAAAATATGCGATCATTCTGTTTATCAGTACACCGGATGCAGTGCATCCATTAGCGATTGAATATGCAGCGGATGCGGCAACAAAAAATGTGATCCTTGATGACGGGGAAGGTTACGTAAGTGCAAACGGATATGAATGGGCGGATGTCAATACTGTTGAAAAGTGCAATATCTGCCTGAAAGTATTTAGTAAAGACAAGTAGAAAGAGGAGAAAAATGACACAGATTATATTTGCAACAGGAAATGCAGGAAAAATGAGAGAGATCAAAGAAATTATGTCAGATCTGAATGCGGAGATCCTCTCTATGAAGGAAGCGCAGATTGATGTAGAAATCGTTGAGGATGGCAAGACTTTTGAAGAAAATGCGCTGATCAAAGCGCGGGCAGTGGCAAAAGAAGCACCGGGAGCGATCGTTATGGCAGATGATTCCGGATTAGAGGTGGACTATCTGAATAAGGAGCCAGGCATTTATTCTGCCAGATACATGGGTGAGGATACTTCTTATGATATCAAAAATCAGAATATTTTAGACCGCTTAGCAGGCGTTCCAAAAGAGCAGCGCAGCGCACGGTTCGTCTGTGCGATCGCAGCAGTGCTTCCGGATGGCAGAGAGCTTGTGACCAGGGAGACAATAGAAGGATATATCGGATATGAGATCGCAGGAGAAAATGGATTTGGCTATGATCCGATTTTCTGTGTAGAAGAATACGGATGTACGACAGCCGAGCTTTCGGAGGAGCAGAAGAATGAGATCAGTCATCGTGGAAAAGCACTGCGTGCAATGAAAGAAAAACTGGCAAGGGAAAATGTATGAGAATATTGGTAATCAGTGATACGCACAGAAAACATGAAAATCTTACAAGGGTACTGGAACGGGTTGCACCGATCGATCTTTTGATCCATTTGGGAGATGCAGAAGGATGCGAAGACTATATTGCCGAACAGGCAGGATGTCCTATGGAGATCGTGGCAGGGAATAATGACTTTTTCTCTGCCCTTCCAAGGGAAAAGGAACTGCAGATTGGCAAATACAAGGTGCTGATCACGCATGGACACTATTATTATGTCAATACAGGGATTGAAGATATCGAACGTGAAGCAGAGGGACGTGGCTTTGATATTGTTATGTTTGGCCATACACATCGCCCGATCATTGATTACCACAAGGATATTATTGCGATAAATCCGGGGAGTCTTTCCTATCCGCGGCAGGAAGGAAAAAGACCTTCTTATATCATGATGGAACTGGACAAAAATGGCGATGTCCACTTTGAAATCGAATATTTATAAAAAAAAGCAAAAAAAATGAAAAAAAGCAAAAAAAAGTGTTGACATTTTTTTTTGACTAATATATAATAACTCTTGCGTCACGGTTGAAGCAAAACAAACTGCTTCAAAAACAACGCAGAGTATTGAAAATTAACCTTCGGGGTGTGGCTCAGCTTGGCTAGAGCGCCTGGTTTGGGACCAGGAGGTCGCAGGTTCGAATCCTGTCAC
>CAKRLC010000134.1 GCA_934358955.1 uncultured Roseburia sp.
ACACGGCGCGCATCCGCCATCTTATCATCGATATCCCTTGCACCAGGAATGCCTTTTGCGATATCTGCTGCATGAGCCGCAATCTTGGACGCAATGATTCCCTGCTTTGTATCTTCTACATTTGGAAGTGCCAGATGCTCTGCCGGTGTTACATAGCATAAGAAAGCAGCGCCATTCATGGCAGCCACTGCTCCACCTATCGCAGCGGTAATATGGTCATATCCAGGAGCAATATCTGTTACAAGAGGTCCAAGTACATAGAACGGAGCTCCCATACAAATTGTCTGCTGTACCTTCATATTTGCAGCAACCTGATCAAGCGGAACATGTCCCGGTCCTTCTACCATAACCTGTACATTATGATCCCATGCACGTTTTGTTAATTCGCCAAGACGAACAAGCTCTTCAATCTGGCATACATCTGTTGCATCTGCAAGACATCCCGGACGACAGGCATCACCGAGTGAAATCGTCACATCATATTCCTCACAGATATCAAGGATCTCATCATAATACTCATAAAATGGATTTTCCTCTCCTGTCATACTCATCCATGCAAAAACAAGACTTCCGCCACGGCTTACGATGTTCATTTTACGTTTATGCTTTTTGATCTGCTCGATTGTTTTTCTTGTGATTCCACAATGAAGTGTAACAAAATCAACACCATCCTCTGCGTGCATACGGACCACATCGATAAAATCCTTTGCTGTCAGAGTTGCAAGGTCTCTCTGATAATGAATCACGCTGTCATAAACCGGAACTGTTCCAATCATAACCGGACATTCTGAAGTCAGTTTCTGACGGAAAGGCTGTGTATTTCCATGGCTGGAAAGATCCATGATCGCTTCTGCTCCAAGCTCTACTGCACTCATGACTTTTTTCATTTCAATATCATAATCCTTACAGTCACGGGAAACGCCAAGGTTTACATTGATTTTTGTGCGGAGCATGCTTCCAACACCTTCTGCATCCAGGCATTTATGCTTTTTATTCGCACAGATCGCAACTTTTCCTTCTGCTACAAGCTTCATCAGCTTGTCTGTGTCCATATGTTCTTTTTCAGCTACAGTTTTGAGTTCCGGGGTGAGAATCCCCTTGCGAGCCGCATCCATCTGAGTTGTATAATTTCTCATCTTGTTCTGCCTCCATCCTTATATTAAAAATTATATAAAACGTCAGCAAAACAAAGGCAGCGTATATACGGATGCCCTGACATGTCAAATGACTAAATTAAGATATGCTGACGCCTTCAACGGAGAAATAATGCTGTCATTCACAATCTAATGATCCCCAGCAAAAGCTCCGGTGATTACAGATAAAAAATTGCTATCCACAGCTGCTGTGAATAGCCTTCCAAAAATCTGCATTTTATAAGCGGTACAAGGTGGTGTCCCCAATGTATCGCTGTTCTGCACCCAAAACGAACTATCGCCCTGGGTGCATGAAGTGGACCTGACGGGAGTCGAACCCGTGTCCAAAAACCAATCCCCTGCCCTTCTACGAGTGTAGTCATTCCTTTGACATTCCCTCTGCAGCCCGGAGAATAACATCCTGACTGTTTCAGTAGCTTCATCATACGCCCGCCGGCTCAAAGCTTTGCCGGTGTCGTTTCCTACAGAGTCGAAGCCTGGGTCCTAAAGTGTAGGTGCTCTAGGTCAGACTGCTGCCATTAGGCAGCGTATGCTAAATTATCTTCAGCGTTTAATTTTAATTGTGGAATTTAACGCATCCCGTGCGACTCGCTTCTCCAGCTTCATGATCCCTGTCGAAACCATTACAAGCCCATATTATGGTCGTTATGACCTTTGCCTTATCTGTATTCAGATGCCCTTATTTAACCAAGATTACGGATCTTAAAATCCCTCTCAGCTTCACGACGTATATCCTTCTTTGCGATATCCTGTCGTTTATCATAAAGCTTCTTTCCTTTTGCAAGTGCGATCTGCACCTTCACAAGACTTCCTTTAAAATACACTTCCACAGGAACAAGCGTATATCCCTGTTCTGCGATCTTTCCTATCAGCTTGCGGATCTCCGCCTTATGCATCAACAGCTTCTTCGGACGAAGCGGATCTTTGTTAAAGATGTTCCCCTTCTCATATGGACTGATATGCATGCCATAAATGATCACTTCACCATTCTCAATCCGGACAAATGCTTCCTTGATACTGCATTTTCCCATACGAAGGGATTTCACTTCTGTTCCATGCAGTTCTACACCAGCCTCATACTTTTCCTCTAGGAAATAATCATGGTGTGCTTTTTTGTTGTTCGCTATTAACTTTACTGCCTGCTTAGCCATGTTTCTTTCCTCCTGTTGCTGTTACAGTATAACGCAGAAGCTGTTTTTTCGCAACAGCCTTCTGCATTCAAATCCTTATTTTTTTCTAAAATCTTTCCAGATTATGTTTTTTCAGTTTATTTTTCCGTTTTTTTCTTTCTCTGTGACATCATTTCTTACCAGTCTGAAATCAATCGTCCTTAAAACCTTATCGGTATTTACGACCATGACTTTCACCTTCTGCCCAAGCTTATAATGCTTATTCGTCACTTCCCCGATCATCTCATAGGTTGATTCCTGATACCGGTAGTAATCATCTGTCAATGAGGTAACGTGCACAAGCCCTTCCACGGTATTCGGAAGTTCAACATACAATCCCCATTCCTGAACACCGGAGATGACACCTTCAAACACCTGTCCTATTCGCTCTTCCATGTATTCTACTTTTTTCAGTTTTTCTGTTTCACGTTCTGCCTCGTCAGCTCTCCGTTCCATTTCGCTGGAATGTTTTGCAACCTCCGGAAGGATTTTCTCATAGTGATCGATCCTGCCCTGTTTCATTCTTCCACGCAGATTATCTTTTATAATTCTATGGATCTGTAAATCCGGATAACGTCGAATTGGGGATGTA
Source organism: uncultured Roseburia sp. (assembly GCA_934358955.1). Classification (GTDB taxonomy): domain Bacteria; phylum Bacillota; class Clostridia; order Lachnospirales; family Lachnospiraceae; genus Roseburia. The sequence continues at coordinate 2,916 of CAKRLC010000134.1, forward strand.
AAATGGCAATAATAATTTGTGGCAAGTCCAAAATGACCTGTCCCTGTTGTCGTATATTTTGCCTGCTTCATAGATCGTAATGTAAGCCGGCTGATCAGTGCCTCTTCCGGTGTTCCATCAATCTTCATCAAAAGCTTTTGTAATTCTTTCGGATGCACTTCATCCTGTCCGATACGAATGGAATAGCCAAAATTATTAATAAAGGTACTGAGTTTTTTTATCTTTTCCGTATCCGGATTATCGTGTGTACGGTATACAAACGGCAATTCCTGCCAGAAATAATCCTGCGCCACCGTTTCATTTGCGATCAGCATAAAATCCTCGATAATCTTCGTTGCCACATTGCGCTCATATGGCTTGATCTCAACCGGTCTGCCCTTTTCATCCAGTATGATCTTTGTCTCCGGAAAATCAAAATCGATCGAGCCGCGTTTCATTCTTTTCTTTCGAAGAATCGCTGCCAATTCTTCCATCCGCTCAAACATCGGGATCAGTTCCTCATACTTTTCTGTCTCAGCGGCATCTTTGTCTTCAAGAATTTTCTTTACACTTGTATAGCTCATTCTCCGGTCAACACAGATCACTGTTTCAGCGATCGTATGATCTACCACATTTCCTTTTTCATCGATCATCATAATGCAGCTTAATGCCAGGCGGTTTTCTCCGGCATTCAAAGAACAGATGCCATTCGACAATTTGTGTGGAAGCATCGGGATCACACGATCTACCAGATAAACCGACGTGCCGCGTTTCAAAGCCTCTACATCAAGTGCACTGTGCTCCTGCACATAGTTCGATACATCTGCGATATGGACACCCAGCTTATAAAGGTCTCCTTCTTTCACCAATGTGATCGCATCATCCAAATCCTTTGCATCTTCACCATCGATCGTAACGGTCTGCCAGTCTCTGCAGTCCATGCGCCCTGCCATATCCGCAGTACTGACCTCATTTGAAACATTTTCTACCTGTTTCATGATTTTAGGCGAGAATTCCACCGGAAGATCATATCCTTTTACAATAGACATAATGTCAGTTCCCGGATCATTGACATGCCCTATGATCTCAGTCACCTTTCCTTCCGGTTTCTTGCCGTTTTTCCCGTATTCTGTAATCTCAACCACTACTTTATGACCTGTCACAGCCCCTTTTGAACGCTCCTGTGGAACAAAAATATCCTGTGTATATCTCGGATTATCCGGGACTGCAAATCCAAAGGTCTTGCTTTTCTCATAGGTGCATACAAGCTGCGTGGTTCCTCTCTCAACGATCTTTGTGACCATGCCTTCTTTGCGTTTTCCACTGCTGCCTTTTAAAAGTGCCACCTGAACAATATCCTGATTCCATGCACCACCCGTCTGGTCTGCAGGAATAAAGATATCCTCGTCTTCCCCTTCGATCGTCACAAAGCCAAAGCCTCTCTGATGCGCAGTAAAGGTTCCTACGAGGAACTTTCCTGTTGATTTTACATATTTTCCTTTACTGGTAACTTCTATTTTTCCATCTGCGATCAGGTCTTCCAGCACTTCCATCAATTCTCCCCGCTGCGGCTTGGAAACGCCAAGTACTGCTGCCATCTCTTTCGCTTTCATCGGAATATAAAATTCATCGCAGATAAATTCATAAATCAC
>CAKRLC010000135.1 GCA_934358955.1 uncultured Roseburia sp.
ACAAAAGAAGAAGCATGGAATCTGATCAAACGAATTCCGGAGATTCCGACAGCATGGATAAACAATGAAAAAATGAGGGAACAAAATTATAAAGAAGCAGTAAAAGCGAATGATCCTGAAGCATTAGTTGCGATCATAAAAATGATTTATCAGCGGAAACAGAAAAGGCTTGCACAGGGAAAAAAGTGCACTGCAACGGATGCAAGGTATTTTCAGATGGCAGAAAACCTATTATATATGGAACTGGGAGCTGCTATTGGAAAACCCAAAAAGGAAGTATGTAAGACGATTATTGAGTACATTACAGACAATAGTCAATAAAAACAGCAACCAGATACATGAAAAATTTTGTTTGACTTTTTGAAAAAGAGGCAATATAATTACAACAAACGAGTAGCAAGTAAGCGTAAATCCAGTTTACCAGCTACTCGTTTTTGTTTTGCTAAAAAATACAATATCGCCATGAAAAAGTGTGTAGCCTGTCAGCGTAAGTCCAGCTTATAAGACAGGGTGTGCACTTTTTTTGTGCAGAAAAGAGAGGAGTTAAAACAAAATGGCGGAAAGCAACAAGATGAAAGACATGCCAGTGAATAAGCTGATGGTGCAGATGGGGATTCCAATGATCTTATCCATGGCATTGCAGGCGGTCTACAATATTGTAGACAGTGCATTTGTAGGAAATATGAAAGTAGGAAGTGAAGCAGCATTGAATGCTCTGACACTGGTATTTCCGGTTCAGATGCTTATGGTGGCAGTGGGAATCGGAACCGGTGTAGGAACGAATGCACTTCTTGCAAGGACACTTGGACAGGGAAACAGTAAAAAAGCTGCAAAGGTAGCAGGAAACAGTCTGTTCCTTGGGGTGATCATTTATGTGGTCTGTTTATTGTTTGGTATTTTTGGTGTGAAAGCGTACATTTCATCTCAGACAGTCGATGCAGAAGTACTTGAGATGGGAGTCAGCTATCTTCGGATATGCTGTGTGATCTCTTTTGGAATCATTTTCTTTTCACTGTTTGAAAAATTATTACAGGCAACAGGACGATCTCTTTATTCGACGATCGGACAGGTGGTTGGTGCAGTTGTAAATATTATCCTTGATCCGATCATGATTTATGGTATTGGACCTTGCCCTGAAATGGGAGTGAAAGGTGCAGCCTATGCAACTGTAATTGGTCAGGTAGCGTCAGCAGTATTGCTGCTTATTTTTCATATCAAACTAAATAAGGAATTTGAGCATGGAGCAAAATACATGAAGCCGGATGCCGGTGTTATCAAAGAAATTTATGCAATTGGACTTCCGGCGATCATTGCACAGGCTTTGATGTCTATTATGGTTTATGTGATGAATCTGATCCTGAAATTCAATCCATCAGCACAGACCGCATATGGTCTGTTCTATAAGGTACAGCAATTTGTTCTATTCCTTGCATTTGGACTCAGGGATGCGATCACTCCGATTATTGCGTTCGCCTATGGAATGAGAAGTAAGAAGAGAATTCAGGATGGAATCAAATATGGTCTGATTTATACGATTGCATTAATGATCCTGGGAATTGCAATTACAGAGATTTTCCCTGGAGCATTTGCGACACTGTTTAATGCAGGAGGATCAAGAACTTATTTCATTGGTGCAATGAGAGTGATTTCTATCAGTTTCCTGTTTGCCGGAACGAATGCTGCTTATCAGGGCATTTATCAGGCATTGGATGGTGGTGTGGAATCACTGGTCATTTCGCTTTTGAGACAGCTTATTATTATCCTGCCACTGGCTGGAATCTTTTCTATTTTTGTCAGAAATGGTCAGATGGGAGTTTCACTGATCTGGTGGGCATTCCCAATCACAGAAGTGATCTCATGTCTGGTGGGATATGTATTTTTAAAGAAAATCAAAAAAAATAAGGTGGATGCTTTAAGTTAAGGAGGAGTCAAAGATGGCAAAAAGAATTATTACGGTCAGCAGAGAATTTGGAAGCGGCGGACGTTTTATCGGAGAAGAAGTCGCAAAGAAGCTTGGAATTGCTTATTATGATAAAAATATTATTAATCAGATTGCAGAAAAGTCCGGTTTATCTCCGGAATATATTCAGGAAAATTCAGAATTATCTCCGAAAAAAGGATTATTTGCATATGCACTTGCAGGACGTGACATTACAGGAAAATCAGTAGAAGATATGGTGTATGAGGCACAGAGAAAAGTTATTTTAGAATTGGCAGCGAAAGAGCCTTGTGTGATTATTGGAAGAAATGCCGATTATATTTTAAAAGACAGGGACGATGTGCTGAATGTATTTATTCATGGGGACATGCCGGAAAAAATAGAGCGTATCACTCGTTTATACAATGTGAACGAGCAGGAAGCGGTCAGAATGATCGAAGATACAGATAAAAGGCGCAGGACAAATTATAACTTTTATACGGATCAGAGCTGGGGAAAAGCCAGCAATTATACACTGAGCCTGAACAGTTCAGAACTTGGATACGACAGATGCGAAAAAATTATTATAGAGTGTGCAAAATAAAAAATTGCTTACATTTCTTGAAAAATAACAGGATTTAAATGAAAGAAAGGGCGTGAATCGATAGTCGGATTCATGCCCTTTTGCTATTTGAAATTACGAAATATAGTGAACTCGTTCAGGTTCAAAACGATTTTGCTGTGGGTGTACAGTATCCGGATAACCACATGGTATAATTGCAAAAGCAGTTAAACTTTGAGGTATTTGCAACACATTACGGACAGCTTCCATCCGGTCTTCTAAAGGTGCAATTCCAATCCATACTGCACCAAGTCCGAGGGAATCTGCTTCTAACAAAAGATTTTCAACAGAAGCACTCAGATCAATCTGAGCATATTCAGGTATGCGGCAAGCCGTTCTGTAACAAGCGACAAAAGCAAGCGGTGCAGACGCTACGCATCCTGCATAGGGACTTGTTTTTGATAGTTTTTTCAGTATGGAAGAATCTGTAATGACATAATATTCCCATGGCTGTTGGTTTCCAGCAGACGGAGCTGCCATAGCTGCGCGAAGCATCTGCTCTATTTTGCTCTGTTCAATCTGTTTGTCCAGATAATTTCGGACACTTGTTCTGTGAAAGATTTCGTTCAATTTCTTACCTCCTAATTGTGTGTGAAAATTGTTTTTAGTAATTTACGCGACATACAATAACTATAAATGCATGTAATGATTTTTGCAATCCAAAATGCATACCAGCTATGTGAAATACCAGAGAATTAAATTTTGGTTGACTTTTTAAAAAACAGGATAAAACATAGAGAATATAATTGGTATTGACAAAAGAAAAAAAATAGTTATATATCCGCATTTGCACCATCAGAAGAAATGTTTTCACTTGGTGTGACTGCATTGCGTATTTTAGGACTCAGCTTTGTATTTGGAGGAGTTTCCGTTATGACCTGTTATGCTTTACAGGGATTTTCAAGAGGAATATCCAGCCTTATCATTTCGGCATTAAGACAGGTTATTATTTTGCTTCCACTGGCATCAATACTGGGAAAAATGATTGGAATGAATGGAATTTGGTGGAGCTTTCTGATCAGTGAAACGGTAACAGTTGTATTAGCAATCATTTATCTTGGAATAGCGGAAAAGAAAGAACTGATAATATGCAGATAACAGGAAGAATCTCGCAAGTGGTAAATCAGCATAAACTAATGATCCATTTACGCTTTTTAAAGATAATTAATGATACAGCAAGCCGGAATAATTCCTCCGTGGTAAGCAATGTATACACACCAACAATTCCCCACTTGAATCCATATGCTGCAAGCAGGCACAGTGGAATTCCGATACACCATGTGCCAACAATATCAATAACCATAATGATTTTGGTGTTACCGCCACTTCTTATAATGCCTCCGCCAAGTATCATATTTTCTACCTTGACCGGAGCATATAAGGCAAATACGATAAGCAGTGTCTTTCCAAGATTTTTTACGTTGTCATCAACACGATAGAATCCGGTATATGTTCCAGCCAAAAGAATGAGCAAAGCTGATACCGTTACTGCACCAAATAAGCCTGCATACATAATCTTCTTTGATTCTGTGTAAGCTGCATCATATTCTTTCCTGCCAAGCCTCTTGCCGACCATTACACCGGCAGCCGCAGACAATCCACTAAGTGCCCCTACGATAAGCCCCTGTATCGGACAGGTAAGTGTATAGGCTGCAAGGTTTGATGTGCCAAGATGTCCATAAACAGCAGACTCCACATTTTGCCCGAGGCTCCATAAAAATTCACTGATCAGAATCGGCATAATCATGATCAGATAATCCCTGATCGTGATTTTTTTAAAATGTAG
>CAKRLC010000136.1 GCA_934358955.1 uncultured Roseburia sp.
GTATCGGGGCACTTTCCAATATTGTCCCTGAGATCTGGAGTGATCTTGTAAAATCAACAAAGGAAAAAGATTTTGACCGGGTTATGAAGTTATCAGCACTGACACATGAACTGATGCCACTCTATGACATGGATTCAAACTTCTCGCTCTTGTTCAAAAAACTAATGCAACATAGAGGAGTAGAAGTTTCGGATCGCGCAATTTTCCCATACAATCAGATGGATGAAGAAGTGTATAAAAAAGCAGAAAGCTTGATGGATAAGGTGATTGAGGAGTATCAGAACCTGAAATAAGAAGAAAGAAACAAAGCAGACATTCTGAAATGGAGAATCATCCGCTCCGGTATCAGCCGGGGACTGGGAGAGATTCTCCATTTTTATTTAATCATGATTTATTCATTTATTTCAAAACGCCAGTGCTGCCTGATCCCCGGATATTTTTGGTGATCGACTTCGCTCATAAACATATCGTATGGTCTTGCACAGATTTTGAATGGTGCATACATTGCCTGGTAGACAACCAGCTTTTCGCCTGTTTCGGTATGCTCAGCAAAAGCCAGTACCTTGTAGAGATATTTGGTGCTTTCTTCTGATACCCATTCTCTTTTGAAATGGCGCACGATATCGCCAACATGGATTTCATGGAGGGGTTCTGCATCATTTTTTTCGGTATTGGCAGAAAGCGTAGAAGCAGGCTGTGCTTCTGGGATAACCGTACTGGTTTGGGTTGAGGCAGACGATTCCGGGTGGGAAATTACAGACGAAGAATCTATTTTATTTTTATTTTCCGGATCTGCATCCAGATAAATATACTCATCTTTATCAAGAGAAACCGGTGCGCCGGTTTTGCCGATGATATGAACACCACCATACCAGGTGCCTTCGATTTCAAAAGTATCTCCGATCTGATATTCGGAAGAATATTCATCGTTCTTTTTTATGATTTTGATCTTATCCATAGATAATACACTCCTGTTTGACTTGAAAATTGGTGATAGGGAAAAGTTTTCCCGCGAATTGTATGGGATTATTTTATCATATCAAAATATAGAAAGAAAGTATCCAGGACAGGGTAAATCGTGTATACTGGAAAGTACTATGGAAAGGGGAAGAATAAAATGGTAAAACCAATTATGAGAGATCTCTTTTTTCTGCGTCAGAGGGCAGAAAAAGCAACGGAAGCAGACCGGCAGACTGCGATAGATTTATTGGATACCCTAAGAGCACATGAGGACGGCTGTGTGGGAATGGCAGCAAATATGATCGGGGTAAATAAAGCGATCATTGCAGTCAATATGGGATTTATGAATGTTGCGATGTTCAATCCGAAGATTGTAAAGAGAAACGGAAAGTATGAGACAGAAGAAGGATGCCTGTCTCTGGATGGCGTAAGAAAATGTGTGCGTTATCAGGAAATTGAAGTAGAATACGAGGATATCAATTTTAAACGGCAGAGACAAAAATACAGTGGATGGACGGCACAGATTATTCAACATGAGTGCGATCATCTGAATGGGATTATTATTTGATGGTATCTCAAAATCAAAGGTCCGGCATTATGGTTTCGCGTTTTGTAGAAAGAAAGTCCTGATTGGAACAGATAAATCGGAATAATGTTGTTATTACAACAGAAATGAAAATCCAGAAACCGTATACTTATCCATACAAAAAAAGAAGGTATGAGGAATGAAAATATGAGTAATACAGCGACGATTTCGCAGGGACAGGAGATTTTAGCACTCCAGGATGAACTGACCGGTGCCCTGATCGGTCTTGCCAGATCCTGTGGTAATAATCCGAAGACAGAAAATACAGATGAGATCATCATTGAAGGTCTTGTGCATACAATCACGAACAGTAACATTGGTGTAGCAGCTTTAAAAGCGATGATTGAAAAAGTAAGAGAAGAGAAAAATACCGTCGCACCGGATTGCGCAGTCTGTGCAGCACCGTGTGGCAATACCTCCGAATATGATGTGAGCAATATCTGGAAACACGAAACAGATGTGCGCGGCGTGGAGACTGCAATCCTTTTCGGAATCCGGGAGATGGCAGCTATCATTTACCCGGCGGTCGTTATGGGGAAAACAGATGCGGAAGTGAACGAATTTTTCTATAAGGCACTCTGCATGATCAGTTATGGAATGAATAAAGAGGATCTGTTCTCGGTTGTATTGGAACTGGGTGAGATGAACCAGAAGTGCAGAAGGCTTCTGGGGCAGGTATAGTATAGAAGGATAAAGAGGTTCATGGCTTAAGGGATTTCTTGACAGAAAACAGGGGATTTGGTATTGTTTAAAAGATGGAAATATTTGACAGACAAAAATGAACCGACAGAAAAAGAAATGAAATAATAAGAAGCGGGTTGTGTCGGACAATCCGCTTCTCTTGTGTTAAAAGGAAAAGAGGATAAAAATGGAACTAAGTATACTTCTGATGGAACAGATTGCAAAACTGTTTATTATGATTTTTATGGGATATGTGGTAGTCAAAATGGGATTGCTGAAAGATGAAGACAGTAAGGTACTGTCAACACTGGTACTGTATCTGATCGTACCGTGTGTGATTTTGAATGCGTTTCAGGTGGATTACACACCGGAAAAAGTGAGTGGACTTGAGCTTGCCTGTATCGCATCGTTATTGCTCCTTTTTATTTTACTTCCGGTTGTGAATCTGATCGGAAAAGTTCTCAAACTGAATGAAGTAGAAACGATGTCCATTTATTATTCCAATTCAGGGAATCTGATCGTACCACTTGTGGCATTTATGCTTGGAGATAAATGGGTATTTTATGCGTGTGTATTTATGGGACTTCAGACCATCTTTTTCTGGACACACTGCAAAAAAGTACTTAGTCATGAAAAAGGATTTAATATGAAGAAAATATTCTTTAATATCAATATCATTACGATTATCATTGCGATTACTTTGTTTTTTGCAAAAATACGTCTGCCGGAAATCATTACAGGAACGCTTAGTTCAGTCGGAGCAATGATTGGACCGGCAAGTATGTTTGTAATTGGGATGCTGATCGGTGGAATGGATTTAAAGAAAGTATTGACGAATAAGAAAGCATATTTTATTTCGTTTATGCGATTGATCGTGATTCCGCTTATTGCGTTGCTTATCTTGAAGATAAGTGGTCTTGTGGGATGGAATAAAGAAGGAGAAGAAATCCTTTTGATCGTATTTATGGCGGTAATTTCGCCGGTTGCTTCAACTGTTACACAGATGTGTCAGGTATATGACAATGATTCCAGATATGCCAGTACGATCAGTGTGCTGACTACACTTGGGGCGATTGTGACGATGCCGCTTATGGTATTGTTGTATCAGATGGCGATGTAAATAGATAAATGGAAAAGAATGTTCCTGGAGACAGGGATGTTCTTTTTTTGTGTCAGTAAATAGTTATTAGTAGAAAATGTAGAAAACCTTTTGCTGAATATAATACAAGAGATTTTGTGGTAAATGCACAAAAAAACAAAGGGAAAATTGCTAAATACGACAAAAATAAATAATAGTATTTACATTTCATAGTCAAGGCTGTATATTATAGAAAAAGGAACTGGTCATGACGACATGACATCATAACAAAGGAGGAAGAAAAATGAAAAAAAGAGTAGTACAGGCATTGGGATGCTTACTTGCAATGACAATGGTAGCAGGAAGTTTGACAGCATGCGGAGGAAAATCTGAGAAAAAAGCGGAAAAAAAAGAGGGAAGCGATGTAAAGGTTGCAATTATTTGTTCAGCTGCCGGACAGAATGATAATGGATATAATCAGTCTGCTGTGGAAGGAGCAAAAAAAGCTGCCGATGAATTTGGAATTGAATACAAGGTTGTCGAGCCTACAACAGGTGTACCACAGGCGCTGGAATCACTGGCTGATGATGGATACAATGTAATTTTCAATCTGGAATATGACTTTGAAGCTTTGATCCAGGGAACCGGTGGAGCGCAACCAATTGCAGAAATGTATCCAGATACAACATTTGTATGTGTAAATGATAATCCGAATCAGGATGAAGACGGAAATACAATTCATGATAATGTAATCAGTGTTCTGTTTGATGTACATCAGGCTTCTTTTGTAGCAGGTGCACTTACTACATTGGTAAATGAAAATGCAGAAACTTTATTCGGCACAGATGATTATAATTTTACACCGGCAGATAACGGAGGTCGCTCCGTAGGATTCATCGGAGGAACAAATTCAAACGGTATTACAGTATTTTCTTATGGATATATTGAAGGTATCAACTATGAAGCTGAAAAGCTGGGTGTAAATTATGATTACTATGCAAAATATGA
>CAKRLC010000137.1 GCA_934358955.1 uncultured Roseburia sp.
GAACGGTGCTGTTGTCTTATAAGATTCGGGTGTCAAAAGCTCTGCACCTTAGTTTAGAATGTCAAATTGCACAAAAAGAAACTTTCCATATTTCTTTTGTGCAATTTTCCAATATAGGTTATGGAACAGAGCTTTTGCCACCCAAATCCTTATAAAGAACAAATTTGTTCTTTTCAGAAAAATAAAATACAAAAGCTGTTCCTAAAAAGAGGGCAGCCTTGAGCGTGTTCAAAAGCTATGATACATATAAATCATAGCTTTTTATTTTGCAACAAGAAAGAGAAAAAAAGGGGGAAAACCATGAAGTACGATGTTATTGTGATCGGAGCCGGAGTGGTCGGCTGTGCAGTTGCAAGAGAACTGTCAAGATTCCGGCTGGATATCGCAGTGTTGGAAAAAGAACAGGATGTTGCGACCGGAAATTCCGGAAGAAATACAGGAATGCTCCATGCCGGATTTACTTATAAACCGGGTTCTTTAAAGGCAGCATGCGCTGTAGAAGGAAATAGGGAGTTTGATCAGGTTGCAGAAGAATTAGGGGTTCCATTCAAACGGACCGGAAAACTTGTGGTGGGCTTTACAGAAAAAGACCGGGAAAATATTTTAAAATTTAAAGCCATCGGGGAACAGAACGGTGTCGAAGGACTTGAGATGATCGATAAAAACCGGATGGCAGAGATCGATCCATATGCAGGCGGGGAATTTGCCATGTATTCGCCAATGTCCGGAATCCTTGATCCGATGCAGTATACGATTGCGCTTGCAGAAAATGCATGCAGGAATGGTGTGCACTTTTTCTTTGGACAGAAAGTGACAGGCATTACCAAAGAAGGGGAAGACTACCGGATCGAGGTCTGGGAAAAAGGAGAGAAAAAAACATACGAAACGCGCTGGGTGATTAATTGTGCCGGAATGTATGCGAGCGAGATCTCACAGATGTTAGGGTACCCATATTATCCGGTAAAAGGATTTAAAGGGGAATATTTTGTTCTTGATAAAAAAGCAGGAAAGAAGTTAAAAGTTCCGGTATATCCGGCTCCAAACGAAAAAGGAGGCTTTTCTACACATGCAACACCGACTATCGATGGAAATGTTCTGGTTGGACCGGATTCCTATGTTGTTGAGGACCGGGAGGATTACAGTGTAACAAAAGAACATTTGGACGGACTCATCCGTGATGGAAGTAAAATGTTTGACCAGATGAAACGCGAATATTTTATCCGGAATTTTGCGGGGATCCGTTGGAAGAGATATGATCCGCAGACAGGAGAAATCCTTGATTTCCTGCTTGAGGCAGATGAGGAGCATCCGCATACGGTAAATCTGGTCGGTATCGAGTCACCAGGTGTGACCTGCGCGCTTCCGCTTGCAAGAAGAGCAGTGCAGAAACTTGTGGAAAAGGAACAGCCAAAAGTAAATCCGGATTTTGATCCGCGAAGAGAACCAATTCACAGATTTAGTGAGATGACACATGAAGAGCAGGCTAGGGCAGTTGCAGAGAATCCAGATTATGGTGAGATCGTCTGTCGTTGTGAGACCGTCAGTCGTGCTGAAATCCTGCAGGCTATCCATAATCCACTGGGTGTGCATACCGTAACAGGAATCAAAAACCGTACGAGAGCGACGATGGGACGCTGTCAGGGAGGCTACTGCCAGACAAGGATTACACATATGATCGAAGAGGAACTTGGAATCAGACCGGAAGATGTCCTCTATTCCAAAGAAAACTCTTATTTATTTACAGGAAAGGTGAAGTAAGACATGAAGCAGATAGATGTGATCATTATAGGCGGTGGTCCGGCTGGTCTTGCCGCTGCGGTAAAATTATATAAAGCAGGTGTGAAGGATCTGCTGATCCTTGAGAGGGAGCATCATCTTGGAGGAATTTTAAGACAGTGTATCCATGACGGCTTTGGACTGACACGGTTTGGCGAGACGTTAAGCGGACCGGAGTATGCCCAGCGTTTTATCAATGAAGTGGAAGAACTCCAGATTCCGTACGTCACGGATACGACGGTGATCGATGTGACAGAAGACAGAAAAGTGTATGCAGCATCCAAAGATGGCCTGGTGGAATATCAGGCAAAAGCAGTGGTTCTTACTATGGGATGCAGAGAGCGTACGCGAGGTGCGATCAGTATACCTGGAACGCGTCCGGCAGGTGTTTTCACCGCAGGTGTCGCGCAGGCTTATATCAATCTTTGGAACAAAATGGTCGGAAAAGAAGTCGTGATCTTAGGATCTGGTGATATAGGCATGATCATGGCAAGAAGAATGACGTTAGAGGGTGCTCATGTACAGGCGGTTTTTGAAGTGCAGCCCTATCCAAGCGGACTTCCGAGAAATATCGAGCAGTGTCTGCATGATTATGACATTCCGTTATTTTTAAGTCATACGATCGTCGAAATCAAAGGAAAAGACAGACTTGAAGGAGTTACGGTTGCACAAGTGGAAGACCATATGCAGCCAATTCCTGGAACAGAAAAAGAATATAAATGTGATACACTGATCCTGTCCGTCGGACTGATCCCGGAAAATGAGTTATCATTGTCTGCTGGTGTCGTCTTAGATCCAAGGAGCAAAGGTGCAGTAGTCGATGAAAATTATCAGACGAGTGTAAAAGGAATTTTTGCTGCAGGAAATGTGCTGCAAGTACATGATTTGGTTGACTTTGTTTCTATGGAAGCAGAAAAACTGGCAGATTCTGTTGCGGAATATGTGAAAAAGGATGCACTTTTGGACTGCACATTTTCTGTTACGACAGATTCCAATATTACACATGTGATTCCACAGAAAATCAGCGGAACAAAGGATTTTCGGGTGTCAATGCGTGTAAACCATCCGATGCGGGATTGTGAGATCGTGATAAAGCAGGGAGAAAATGAAATTGTACGAAAGAAGATGCGAAAAGCCCTGCCGGCAGAGATGATCCAGATCCCGGTTTCAGCGGAGAAGCTCACGTCATCGGGAGATATCATTGTGAGTGTAGTTCAAAAATAAAGGTCGTGTCGGCAACTTGCACAAAGGAAAGATTCCAGGTTTTCATTGTGCAGGACATTCCGATGAGCCTCTGAAAGCGAAGATCGTGTTTGGCAATGGCTTCCACGATCTTTGAGTCTCATCTCCATTGCACAAAGAGAAAACTGGAATCTTTCTTTTGTGCAAGCTGCCAATGCAGGTTATCGATATGACTTAGGATCAAAAGTTGGAGAATGAGTGATTACGGAGAAAAGATACAGATAAAAGAATTAGGAAAGGCGGGAAAATCATGATAAGAGAATTTACGTGCATCATGTGTCCGAGAGGCTGCGAGATCACAGGAGAACTCGAAGAGGGAAAAGAACCGGTCATTACAGGAAATGCCTGTCCGAAGGGCGCAGATTATGTGAGACAGGAACTGGTCGATCCGATGCGTAATATTGCAAGCTCGGTAAGGATCACAGGTGCAGAAGAACCGGTTGTAAGCGTCAGATTAAATCATCCGGTTCCAAAGAGCCGTATTTTTGATGTGATGGCAGAGATCAGGAAGGCAGAGGTTACAGCTCCGGTTTGGATCGGGGATGTTGTGATCAAAGATGTCTTAGGACTTGGCAGTGATGTGATCATTACAAAGAATGTAGCGAAAAGAGACTAGGTTAGATCATGATAAAGATCTGGCTGATTTCGAAGAAATAAAAATTTTCGAGATCAACCGGATCTTTTTGTATGAAGGAGAATGGATGTAGGGACAAAAAGCGTTACTGGAACGAAGTACGAGTGAACAGTAATCCAAATGCAGAAAATTCAAATTGGGATGTTCGAAGACAGTAGTTATATTTGAGGATTTTCCGGCAGATTCTGTAATGCTTCGGCGGCATCCTGCTCTAATTTTAAGATGGCACGCGCTCCATTTACATAAATTTTCCCTGCATCGGTCAGATGCATTTCTTTTCCTTTAAAGACAAAGAGCGGTGGCAGCCCCTCTTTTTTCAGCTTTGCAAGCTGCTGGCTTAGGGCGGACTGGGTGATGTAAAGTCTCTCAGCTGCTCTAGACAGATTTTTTTCTTCGGCAATCGCAAGAATATATTCTAATTGTTT
>CAKRLC010000138.1 GCA_934358955.1 uncultured Roseburia sp.
CTGATCTTTGCTCCACATCTTTCTTTATGGTCTATTATAAGCTTTTGCTGTTACAGCCACAAGAAAAACCAATCGTCTTTTTCTGACACGATTTGCACATTTCCGTTCCCTCATATCAGTCACAGTTCCTAGTTTTTCTCCATATTCGCAAACTTCGTGTACTGCGGCAGCCATACAAGGTTCACAGTTCCGATCGGACCGTTTCTCTGTTTGGCAATGATGATCTCCGAAATTCCCTTCATTTCCGAATCATGATTATAGTAATCATCACGGTAAATAAACATGACCACGTCCGCATCCTGCTCGATCGCTCCGGACTCTCTGAGATCCGAAAGCATTGGCCGATGATCCGGTCTCTGCTCAACTGCTCGTGACAGCTGTGATAATGCGATCACCGGTACAGACAGTTCTCGCGCCAGGGCTTTTAAGGAACGTGAAATGTCGGAAATCTCCTGCTGACGGGAATCGCTGCTCTTTCCCGATCCTGACATCAGCTGCAGGTAGTCGATAATGATCAGCTTTAAGTCATGCTCCAGCTTATATTTTCTGCATTTGCTCCGGAGCTCTGCAATCGAGATTCCCGGCGTATCGTCAATGATCAGCTTGGAATTTCCGATGGTTCCTGCCCCTTCGATCAGCTTCTCCCAGTCACTGTCCGATAAATTACCGGTACGCAATACCTGTGCATCCACCCTCGACTCCAGAGAAAACAAACGGTTTACCAACTGTTCCTTGGACATCTCAAGGGAAAAAATGGCTGTGCACAGATCTTCATGAAATGCCACATACTGGGCAATGTTTAATACAAACGCTGTTTTTCCCATAGACGGTCTTGCTGCAACCAGGATCAGATCCGATGGCTGTAAGCCTGCTGTACGGTAATCGAGGTCAATAAATCCGGTAGGGATTCCTGTGACAGTTCCTGTTGTCTTTGCTGCATTCTCAATTTTTTCCAGTGCGTTCATAACGACCTGACGGATCGGCACATAATCACCGCCTCCGCCACGGGTTGAAAGAAGATCAAACACCTTCTTTTCTGTCATATCCATCACAGTCTCAATATTCTCGGTACCGGCATAACATTCATTTTCGATCTCTTCATTCAACTTAATGAGCTTGCGGCGCATCGCATTATCTTTTACGATCTTCGCATAATATTTGACATTTGCAGATGTTGGGACTGCTGTGATCAGTTCTCTGACATAATCAAGACTCACAATCTCTGCCGGCGCATCTTTTTCTTTTAATTTATTCTGCAAAGTGACAAGATCAACCGGAAGACCTTTGCTATAGAGCTCTATCATTGCATCAAACAGCACACCGTACTGTCTGTGATAAAAGTCCTCGCTGTTTAACATCTCCATCGCTGTCAATATTGCATCCTTGTCCATGATCATGGAACCGATAACAGACTGCTCCGCTTCGAGGCTGTTCGGCATGATCCGCTTGATCAGCGTCTCTTCCATAAAGTGGAATCCTCCTATTCTTGGTTACTGTTCACTATACCTCGTTCCAGCAACTATTCCTCTACTACATGGACACTTAACTTTCCTGTTACTTTTGCATGAAGCTTAATCGGTACTTCTACCACGCCAAAGCTTCTGATCGGCTCAGAAAGCTGCATTTTTTTCTTATCAAGTTCTAATCCAAGCTGCTCTTTTGCTGCTGCGGCAATCTCTTTTGTAGAAACAGAACCGAACGTTCTTCCGCCTTCTCCCGCTTTCATTTTTACGGTTACTTTTTTATCTTTTAAATTCTCAGAAAGTGCCACTGCTGCCTCATAATTTTCCTGTGCAACTTTATCAGCATGCTGATTCTGTAACTTTAAGTCATTTAAATTCTTTGCATTTGCCTCTACACCTAATTTTTTTGGAAAAATCGCATTCCGTGCGTAGCCATCGCTTACATTTACGATCTCACCTTTTTTTCCTAATGCCTTTACATCCTGTAATAAAATTACTTTCATATCTGAATATCTCCTTCTTTTATCATTTCATCAATTGTGTCCTTAATGATCCGTTTTGCGCTTTCGATCGGACAATCTGTCAGCTGTGCACCGGCCACATTCATATGTCCACCGCCACCGATGCGTTCCATAATAAGCTGTACATTAATCTCATCAATAGAACGGGAACTGATATAAATCTTTCCCTGATACTCCGTTAAAACAAAAGATGCTTTAATTCCAACGATGTTCAACAGCTCATTTGCCGCCTGCGCACAGACGACTGTCGGGCTTTCCAGATCATCCCCCGGGCAGACAGAAATCGCAAATGCACCACGGTATACTTCTGCATGGCGTACTGCTTCTGCTCTGGCTTTGTATGCTGCCATATCGTCTCTTAACAGCTTTCTTACACGCGTCACCTCTGCACCGGCCCTCCTCAGGTAGGCTGCTGCCTCAAACGTCCGGACACCTGTTTTTGTCATAAAATTATTCGTATCGATCAGAATTCCTGCATAAATACAGTCTGCTTCCGCAGGTTCCAGTTTAATGTCTTCTGAAAAATACTGTAATACCTCTGCTACCATCTCACATGCACTTGATGCATATGGTTCAATATAAGATAATACCGGGTTTTCAATAATCTCGCTGCTCTGTCTGTGATGGTCAAACACACAGATCGTGTCTGTTCTCGTCAAAAGCTCCGGACACTCTGTATAACTCGGACGGTTCGTGTCTACCACCATGACGAGTGTATTCCGGTTGGTAAGCAAAAGTGCATCCTCACTCTTGATAAACAGATCAGCCGGATATCCGTTTTCTTCTGAAAAACATTCAACCAGCGGTCTTAACGATGCAGTCACTTCATTAATAACGATCTGTGCTTTTTTACCAAGCACCTTTGCTGCACAATACACACCGATTGCCGCACCAAGGGAATCCACATCACTGATCTTATGTCCCATGACGACAACATGCTCTTTGCTCTCAATGATCTCACGGAGTGCATGCGCCTTTACTCTTGCCTTAACGCGCGTATTCCTCTCAACCTGCTTACTCTTGCCACCGTAATAAGTAACCTCTTCGCCTTCCTTAACAACAACCTGATCGCCGCCTCGTCCAAGCGCCAGGTCGATTCCCATACGGGCATAATCATAATTCTTTGCATAGCTGACGCCACCTGCTCCGATTCCGATACTTAAGGTGATCGCCATCTCATTTCCGACCTTAATGCTCTTCACATCTTCGATCAGACTATACTTGTCCGCAGCCAGCTGCTCCAGGTATTTGTATTTAAATACCACAAAATATTTGTCTTTTTCGATCTTCCGTACAAGTGCATCGATCTCTGTAAAATACTTATTCACTTTACGGTCTACAAGCGCGATCAAAAGCGAACGCTTTACATCCTCAATACTGTCTAAGGCCTCTTCATAATTATCAATGTATACAAGCCCTGCAACCAGCTTCTGTTCCTGATTCTCCAGAATATAATGGTTCAGTACTGTCTCATCAAACAGATAAATTGCGGTCAGATATTCGTCCGATCCGTCCCGAATATCCACAATATCGCTTTCTTTTGCCATCGTATCAAAATAAATACGCTTCATGGATACCCTGTAATTATGGTCATCCAATATCAGATTCATGGATTCTACTGCTTCTGTACGCTGTAAAATATCCTTCGTCAGGTTCGGCAAAACCGTTGTCACTGATTTGTGATAATTCTTATCTTTTCCTGTGATCTCTGTAAACTTCTCATTCATCCAGAGAAACCGTGAATTATAATCCAATAAAGCATATGGTATCTCAAACTCATTCAAAAGCTGCTTCTGGACCGTTGCATAATGTGTTGCAAAATTGACCAGTTCATTCATCAAAAGTGGTTTATTTCTCTTACCGGAAATAAACACAACAAGAAAATAAACGACCACAAATCCAGAAAAAAATGCGCCCAGCTGCAAATCTTCCATATATACGAAAAAGTTCATTATAACAAGTACTATGGTAAGATACAGCGGCCACTGCAAATATCTTCGCAGCTTTCCTTTTAATCTTATATTATTTTTCTTCATCCCTGCACCTTTTATCTATCA
>CAKRLC010000139.1 GCA_934358955.1 uncultured Roseburia sp.
ATAAAAATATTAATTATAGAAGACGAAATACGACTGGCAGATGTCTTATATGACTGGTTTTACAATAAAAATTTTCAAGTGACTGTCTGCCATGATGGAATATCCGGATATGAGACTGCATTAAAAAATTCTTATGATGCAATTATTTCAGATGTAATGTTGCCAGGGATAGATGGTTTTTCCATAGTGAAAAAATTGAGGAACATGAAAGTTTGGACACCTGTTATTATGCTTACGGCCAGAGTAGAGTTGCAGGATAAATTGCAGGGATTTGATGCAGGCGCAGAAGACTATCTTACAAAACCTTTTGAAATAGAAGAGCTGGATGCACGTGTAAAAGTGCTGTTGAGGAAAAATGAGAAAGCAGAGGAAGTAACAGAAGAAGCCATAGAGAGACCAGATTTTGTACTGGAAAAAAACAGCCGTATATTGAAAAATCCTGTTAGAAATAAAAAGGTGAAATTATCAGGAAAAGAATACACACTGCTGGCTTATTTTGTGGAAAATTACGATCAAATCTTGTCTAAAGAGCAGATTACGGTTCGAATCTGGGGATATGATACGGATGTAGAATATAATAATGAAGAGGTATATATTTCTTTTCTGCGCAAGAAGCTAAAGTTTATTGAAACAGATACGATGATTGAGACCGTTAGAGGTGTCGGGTATCGCCTAAGAGGGAAAAACGGTGAAACAGTTTAAGAAGAAAATCATGGGACTTCTTCTGTTGATTTATATGATTGCGGCAGTATTCATTCTGGCACTCCTGAATTTTTCTTATGTGCAGAATAATAAGAACAGTATTTTCAGGATTTTGAACATGAAATTTCAGATTGCATCCGGTCAGAGTGAAAATAAACAAGAGGAAGTTCCCAAAAAACAGGAAAGAACCAGCAGTGCAAGGAGTGAAAAAGCAACAGTAACGGAGCCAAAAGAAGACAGTTATATCAAAAAGAGCTATCTGGTAGCTAAAGCAGCGGATGGGACAGTATATGTTAAAAATATGCTGCCAGATGCAGGTGTTTCAGAAGAGGAGATTGTAGAAACAGCAGAAAAATTTCTGGAAACAAAAAAAACATCTGGAAGCTATGAAAATTATCAGTTTGAAATTTCTGTTCATGAAGGGGAATTGCTCATTGCCTTTGCTGATATCACATCTTTAAAGCTGGAAGAAGAGAAATATTTCATTTTCTCAGTGCTGGCAGCTTTAGTTTTAGGAATAATATGGATTTATCCGGCATGGAAAATTACAGGAAAAATAATTGAACCCTTAGAGGAAGCAATCCGTTTACAGAAAGAGTTTGTAATGTTTGCTGGACATGAACTGAAAACACCGGTTACTGTTATGAAGGCAAGCCTTGATATGCTTGAAAGAGAAGGTGTCCACAGCAAATATCTGGATTATGCGGTGGAAGAAAATGAAAAAATGCGTAAATTGGTGATAGAACTTCTGGATTATTCAAAAATGGAGTATCAGGAAGAAAAAAATTTCTGATTAAGAAAGGGGCACAGTCAATGAAAAGAAAGCAGATAGCTGCAGTTATAACAGCAATGACAATAGTGCTGGGGGTCACAGCATACGGAGCAGGAAACGTAAGTGCAGAGCAGAAGAATAAAGAACAGACAGCAATTGAAAGTACCTTAAATATTTCAAACAACGATGAAATTACATAGAGCTATGATAGTCAGTCAGATTCCTGGACAATGTCTGTAACATGCGCAGTTGCAAATCCGGAATTGCCGGATTATCAGGGTGTTTCTGTAAATGTTCCTGGTGCATATGTAAAAGGGATTGATACAGATGGGGACGGAACGGAGGATATAACAGGAAAAACTTATTCGGAAGAAGTAAAAGGACAGCTTGTGATTGACGATAGTGCCCAAATTACGAATGAAAACGGACAGACCTATACTGCCTCTACAGCACCGGTTATTATAAATACAGGTGCAGCAAGATACAGTGCACAGGAAAATCAAAAGGCATCTTCCAGTAACGCGGCATATGGATATATCAATGTGGCATGTGGAAATCGTGGTAAACAGAGTACGGCAACGGACGAGAATGGGGAGGAATATTATACCGGTGATGCGCCGCTCTGTCTGGTAGATCAGAAAAATGCAATCCGTTTTGTAAAGTATAATATCATTCTTGGAAACCTTCCGGGAAATACAGAATATTTCGTGTCTACGGGAGGCTCCGGCGGTGGAGCACATGCGGCAATGGTAGCAGCAACTTCTGACAATTCGGATTACTTCCCGTATGAAGTAGAAGCAGGGGCAGTTGGAATCTATCAGAATGAAGATGGGACGTATTCGGAGACCATAGGATCAGAGGATACTGAAATTTCAGATGGAGTATGGGGATGCGTTGCATACAGTGCGATCACTTCTTTACAGGAAGCTGATATGGCAATGGCATTTGAATACTATCTTGATACAGATTATGAATTTAATACGGATTTTCAGAAGAAGCTGGCAGAATACCTGTCACAGGAATATATGGAGTATATCAATGATCAGAATCTGAGTGTCAGCGAGTCGGCAGCGGACATAGATATCAATGGTGATGGGGATAAAGATGATGTAGTAGATCTGACGATAGAATATGATGCGGAAAAATATGCAGATACCAACGGATACGGTGGAACTTATCTTACGCTTTATCTGAAAGAATTTGAAAAAAACCTGGAATGGTACCTGGAAAATCTGGATTACGCAGATGACTGGACATGGTTTGACAGCGATGGAAATGCACTGAGTGATGAGAGTGTGTCACAGATGACAACAGAAGAGAAAGCTCAGGCATTTCTGGAAGGACGATATGCTAAAGGAGAATCCGGACAAAATGCAGGTCCAGGAGGCGGAAGGCCAGATGGAAGTGGTCCGGATGGAAATGAAATGCCAGGAGAAAAGCCGGACGGAATACCGGATGGAAATGATTCAGATGGAGAAAAGCCGGATGGAGCACCGGACGGAAGTATGTCAGGTGGAGCAACTTCGGACGGCAATGACCAGGATAATCTGGTCACAAGTGGAATGGGTGATGAAGTAGGAACTCCGGATGCCGGAACTACACAGTCGGCAGGTACAAAAACAGATTCTTCAAACTACAGCAGTTATGAAGAAATGCTGGAATCTTATGAAAGAGATATCGCCTCTATCGAGGATGGCGATAAATACGGAAATAATATTGCAGATCTGTATAATCCAATCAACTATATTGGAAATGAGAATACAGAAAGTCCAACATGGATCAGAATTGTAATGGGTGCATCCGAAGGTGATATGTCACTGTTTGCATCTATGAACATGCAGATCGCATGGCTTAACAGCGGAACAGATGCTGAGCTGGAATGACAATGGGATGGCGGACATGTTCCGTCTGAAATCTTTGGGGAATCACTGGCACTTTATGTTGATGAAATGTATGGAAAATATGCAGAAGGAGCAGCAGAAGTGACAAAAGCAACGGCACAGACTCAGACAGAGAATGGAACTGCAACCGAAGCAACAGGAACAGACATCAGCAGTTGGGTATCTTATGAGAATGGAGAGGTGAATTTTACTCTTAAAGATGCAGCTTCTTACAGAGCAAAAGGAGCCAGTAAAGCAACTCCGGGGTTTGATGTTATGGATTATGGGCAGGAAACTTATGAATTCGGTTCTTCGACACAGGATGCGAGACACTTTGACAAGTATGTGTTGAAGGTACTGCAGGAAGATGCTGAAGTCTTAAGTGAACTGTTTAATTCCGAAGAGAAATAACAGTAAAACGAGAAAAGTGATTTAGTGGATGCTCCGGGTATAATCAGTTACTGATTATATCCGGAGCATTATTTTGGCGGAGAAAATACCATTTTCATAGGTAAAGTCACAGGCACCGCCGTTTTTGTCGGTAATGTGGCGGACGGATTCGATTCC
>CAKRLC010000140.1 GCA_934358955.1 uncultured Roseburia sp.
AAAAACTCCTTAATCAGATGCAAAACAATATGTTATTCGGTGCAACTGTTGACAGAAAATAAGTGCTATGTTATATTTCAAGTCGGTTAGCCAAAACTAACAATAATGCAATTGCAGAATAAAAATAAATTAGGGAACAGATGAAGGAGACTCAATGAAGAAAAAATTATTAGCACTTGTTTTAGGGATGACAATGATCGCAGGGATGATCGCAGGATGTGGAAATAAAGCGGAAACAGAAGCAAGGGATACTGCTGAAGATGTGAGCACAGAATCAGACCGTGAGACAGCAGAAACTACTGAAACAGATGGAAACAAAGCGGAGTTCCCAATCACGATACAGCATGCATATGGTGAGACGGTGATTGAAAGCAAACCGGAACGGATCGTGACATTAGGATGGGGAAACCAGGATACGGTACTTGCTCTCGGTACAGTTCCGGTGGGTGTGTCAGCAGCTAATTATGGATATGTAACAGATCATAAATTACATGAATGGACAGATGAGGTATTTGCAAAGTTAGGAGAAAATAACCCAAATGTATTTGACGATACAGATGGGTTTGACTACGAAGCAATCAGTGACGCAGCACCGGACGTTATCCTTGCAGCATATTCTGGAATGACACAGGAAGAATATGAAACTCTTTCTGCAATTGCTCCGGTAGTACCTTTTGAAGAGATAGCATGGAAAACAAGCTGGAGAGAACAGACGATCCGTAATGCGGAAGGCATGGGAATGAAAGCAGAAGGAGAGGAGCTTGTGGAAGATACCGATGCCATGATCGCAGAAAAAGTAAGTGAACACCCAGAATTTGAAGGTGTAAAAGCAGGATTTTTCTGGATCAGTGCGGATGACTTTAGTACTTTCTATGCATATCTGCCGGCAGATCCAAGAGCATCTTATCTGCAGGATCTCGGATTTGAGCTTCCTGATAGTATTAAAGAGCTTGCCGGGGATGGTTCTGATTTTTCAGTTACTTTAAGCAGAGAAAATGTAGAAGCACTTTCAGACATTGATCTTATGGTTGTATATGGTGATGAATCATTGTTAGAAGCATTACAGGCAGATGAACTGATGTCAGAAATTCCGGCAGTCAGAGATGGTGCTGTAGTATTACTGGACAGCACATCACGGCTTGCAGCATCTACTACACCAAGTATTTTATCAATTCCTGCAACAATCGATGAATATTTAGATGTTTTGTCAGAGGCATGCGGTAAGATCCATGAATAAAAAGAGGCTGATTGCGATTTGTGTTCTGATGACAGTTGTACTGCTGGGGTGCATACTTTTGTCGATCGGATGCGGAGTAAGGTCCGTCAGTATAGAGAGCATCATCGGAGCAGTCATAAAAAACAATGCACCTGCTATTGAGGTAAATATTGTGCTTGCAAGAATTCCGAGAACGGTATTTGGGGTTCTTGCAGGAGCTGCACTTGGAATATCAGGATTATTAATGCAATCAATCACAAGAAATCCGATCGCGGATCCAAGTATCCTTGGAGTAAATACAGGAGCTTCACTTTTTGTGGTGTCTGGTATTGCTTTTTTACATATCAAAACCGGAAATCAGTACATCTGGCTGGCTTTCGCAGGGGCAGCTCTTACAGCATTATTGGTCTATGGTCTGGCCTCTGTTGGAAATGGAGGGGTAACACCGATCCGGCTGGCACTTGCAGGAGCAGCTGCGTCTACAGCGTTACAGTCACTTGTGAATACGATTATGCTTCCGAATACACAGGTCATGGATGAATTTCGTTTTTGGCAGGTTGGGAGTATCAGCGGTGCGTCGTGGGATGATATCCGATTGATGTTTCCTTATCTTATGCTAGGATTTGTGATCGCATTTTGTCTGATTCCGTCCCTGAATGTTCTTGCGCTGGGGGATGATGTTGCAACCGGACTGGGCGTGAATGTGAACCTGATCCGTGGTCTGGCTGCTTTTTCTGGAGTAGTTCTTTGTGCATCCGTGACAGCACTTGCAGGACCAATCAGCTTTATCGGGCTTATGGTGCCGCATCTGGTGCGAACAGTTGTAGGATCTGATTTAAAGAAAAATATGCCTTTGTCCGCTGTTTCTGGATCGTGTATTCTTCTTTTGTCTGATGTGCTCGGAAGAATTTTGGGAAGGCCTGGTGAACTGGAATCCGGAATTGTCACAGCACTGATCGGCGGACCGGTTTTCATTTTTATTATTCGAAAGGTCAGGGTGCGTTCTATATGAAGAAAAATGGAGATATAATGACCGGATATTATAAAAGAAACAGAAGATGTCATATTGTTGTGGGAGTACTGTTAGTATTGGTCGGCATTCTTGCATGTATTATGATGATCTATGGAAATACCATATATTCACCGGAAAAAATTATCGAGGTATTGAAAAGCAGTGACGCAAAAGGAGCTGCGTTTACGATAAAAACATTAAGACTTCCGCGCATGATAGCAGCAATTTTTTGTGGAATAGCATTTGGGCTGGCAGGAAATACTTTTCAGAAACTATTGGGAAATCCGCTGGCCAGTCCGGACATTATAGGCGTAACATCCGGAGCAAGTGTGGCGGCCGTATTTGGAATTCTTGTATTAAAATTAAATGGAAGTATTGTATCATGGATGGCAGTTCTTTCCGGTGTGGTCGTATCGGCTGTAATTTATCTTCTTGCGCATGGCGATGATTTTTCAAATGGAAGATTGATATTAACCGGGATCGGCATGCAGGCTTTTTTGAATGCTCTTATTTCATGGATGCTCTTAAAGGCTTCAGAATATGATGTGGCGAGTGCGTTAAGATGGCTTAGCGGAAGCTTGAACGGTGTTTCTATGGATCAGCTGCCACGCCTTATCATTGCGGTGACAGCTGCAGCTGCTGTGATTTTTTTGTTGAACAGGCATTTGGAAATATTGCAGCTTGGAAATGCTTATGCGACTGTACTGGGGGTCAGGATGAATCTGGTGCGGCTGGGGCTGATACTCTGTGCGTTGCTGTTGATCGCATTTGCAACGTCTGTGACGGGACCAATCGCATCGGTAGCATTTCTTGCAGGGCCGATTGCAACAAAATTGGTGGGAAATGGAAGAAGCAGTCTGTCTGGATCTGCATTGACAGGAGCAGTTCTTGTTATGACTTCTGATCTGATCGGGCAGTATGCATTTCAATCACGTTATCCGGTAGGAGTTATCACAGGAATTCTTGGGGCTCCCTATCTGATTTTTTTGCTGACCAGGATAAACAGAAAGGATGGATAGAAATAGCATAATATGGAAACAATTATGAATCATCATACATTAAAAACGGAACATCTTGATGCAGGATACCGTCAGAAGAAAATTATTTCAGACATCCATGTGGATATTCCGGAAAATAAGATCAGTGTGATTCTTGGCGCAAATGGTTGCGGTAAGTCAACTTTACTGAAAACCTTTGCAAGGCTTTTAGAACCGCAGGGCGGTCAGATTTTGCTAGATGGAAAAATGATATCGCAGATTCCATCGAGAGAGATGGCAAAGACGATTGGCCTGCTGCCACAGTCACCGGTTGTGCCAGAAGGCATCCGGGTTATGGATCTGGTATCAAGAGGGCGGTTCCCTTACCGGCAATTTTTAAAAAGCATGTCCAGAGAAGATTTTAAAATAGTGGAGGAAGCTATGGAAACCATGGGCATCACTGAGCTTGCAGATTGGGCGGTTGATGAACTTTCAGGAGGACAACGGCAGAGAGTATGGATCGCAATGGCATTAGCACAGCAGACAGACATTCTGTTTCTAGATGAACCTACTACTTATCTGGATATTGCCTATCAGATAGAAATTTTGGATTTATTAAAAAATCTGAATATAAAATACAGGACAACAATCGTGATGGTGCTTCATGACATAAATCTGTCCGCAAGATATGC
>CAKRLC010000141.1 GCA_934358955.1 uncultured Roseburia sp.
ATACCGACTTCATTTAAAAGCTCCACACATCTTTTTGGACTCTGCGAAATATTTACGCCCAGTGCTTCCAGACAGTCCGCCGTTCCGCATAACGAAGATGCTGCTCGGTTACCATGCTTTGCCACCTTCATCCCACCTGCTGCCGCAACGATCGCTGAAGTAGTGGAAATATTAAAGCTATGTGCATTATCGCCACCGGTTCCGACAATTTCAAAAAGCTCCATACCTGTTTCCACTTTGGTCGCATGTGCCCTCATCGCAGCCGCACAGCCTGCGATCTCGTCTGTGGTCTCGGCTCTTGCACTCTTTGTTGACAGTGCAGCCAGGAACGCTGCATTCTGTGTAGCTGTCGTTTCGCCGCTCATAATTTCATTCATTACTGTATATGCTTCATCATAGGTAAGGTCTTCTTTGTTTACAATTTTTACAATCGCTTCTTTAATCATCACTTATATCTCCTTTATAAAATTTCTGAGCATCTGTTTTCCGTCCGGTGTCATAATGGATTCCGGATGAAACTGTACGCCGTATATTGGATATTCTTTAT
Source organism: uncultured Roseburia sp. (assembly GCA_934358955.1). Classification (GTDB taxonomy): domain Bacteria; phylum Bacillota; class Clostridia; order Lachnospirales; family Lachnospiraceae; genus Roseburia. Next base: position 548 of record CAKRLC010000141.1, read on the forward strand.
GCTGGATCGCCATGATCTCTCCATCTTCTGTAAGTGCTGTCACCTTCAGACATTCCGGTATGGTGTCCGGGTCTGCTGCAAGTGAATGGTACCTTGCAACCGGAGCATTTTGTGGACACCCCGCAAACAGAGGACAGGATGTATCAAATTTCACATCGGACTGCTTTCCGTGCATGAGTTCTTTTGCATAAGTCACCGTTGCGCCAAATGCCGCACAGATTGCCTGATGGCCGAGGCAGACTCCCAACACCGGGATCTTCGTGCCAAGCGTTTTTGCGACTTCTATAATAACCCCTGCATCCTCCGGCCTTCCCGGACCCGGTGAGAGGATAATGCGATCAGGATCCAGGCTTTTGATCTCCTCTACTGTCATTTCATCGTTGCGTATCACCCTGATATCCGGCTCGATCTCTCCGATCAGCTGGAATAGGTTATAAGAAAAGCTGTCGTAGTTATCAATCAGTAAAATCATCCTTCCACCTCCTGTGCAAGTTCCAATGCTTTCAGGGAAGCTTTTGCCTTATTTAAGCATTCCTCGAATTCTTTTTCCGGTACGGAATCCGCTACAATGCCTGCACCGCTTCTCACAAACACTTTGCCGTTTTTCTTATAAGCAATGCGGATCGCAATGCAGGTATCCATATTTCCGGTGAAGTCGATATATCCGATCGCACCGCCGTAGATGCCGCGCTTATTATTTTCCAGTTCCCCGATCAGCTGGCAGGCTCGGATCTTCTGTGCGCCGGAAAGCGTTCCGGCAGGCAATACTGCCTCGATCGCATCAAAAGCATCGTGCTTTTCGTCGATCTCACCCCGAACCGTTGAGCCGATGTGCATTACATGGGAAAAGCGTTCTATCGAATGCAGCTTTTCGACCTGCACGGTACCGAATCTGCTGATCTTTCCAAGATCATTTCTGCCAAGATCGACCAGCATATTGTGCTCAGAAAGCTCTTTTTCGTCTGCAAGCAATTCTTTTTCCAGTGCTTTGTCTTCTTCCCCGGTCTTTCCCCTCGGCCTTGTTCCGGCAAGTGGAAACGTATGCAGTACACCATTTTCCAATTTCACCAGAGTCTCAGGGGATGCACCTGCGACCTCCACGTCAGTTCCCGAAAAATAGAACATGTACGGTGAAGGATTGATCGTGCGGAGTACACGGTAGGTATTGAACAGACTTCCTTCAAAAGGTGCAGACAACCGGTTTGACAGTACGATCTGAAAAATGTCTCCCTCGCGGATATGGTGCCTCGCTTTTTCTACCATATTGCAGAATTGTTCTTTGTTGAATAACGGGATGACCTCTCCCGTCAGCCTGCCGCCCGGTTCGTTCTTCTTTTCCCCATTTTTCAGAAGCTCTGCCAATTGTTTTAATTCCATCACAGCTTTGTTATATCCGACTTCTACGTCCGTCAACGGCATATTGACAATCAGAATGATTTTTTGCCGCAAATGATCAAAAGCGATCACCTTGTCAAAAAGCATCAGATCGATATCTTTAAAATGTTCCGTATCTTCCACATCACGTTTCACGCTCGGTTCGCTGTATCCGAGATAATCGTATGAGAAATAGCCTACCAGTCCACCGGTAAAGGATGGCAGATAATCAAAACGCGGACTTTTATAATCTGCAAGGATCTGACGGAGATAGTCAGAAGGATGCTCCGTATTTACTTTCAGGTTTCCAATTTTCATTTCGCCATTGATACAGGTGATCTCCAGTTTCGGATCAAAGCCAAGAAATGTGTACCGTCCCCATGTCTCGTTTGCCTGGGCGGATTCTAACAGATAGCAATGTGTTGATACATTTTTCAGTATCCTTATGGTTTCGATCGGGGTAGTAAAATCGGAAAGTAGTTCGAGGCTCACCGGGAGCACGTTGTATTTTGTGTCTGAAGCAATCCTTTTTACTTCCGTTAAAGCTGGCATTATTTTCATTCGCTGCACCTCCAAAAAAATTTCGCAGATCGTTTTTTTTTATAGGATTCAGGTGCCAAAAGGGCTGCTCCATAACCTTTATTGGCAAATTGCAAAAAAGAAATATGAAAAGTTTCTCTTTGTGCAATGGAGATAAGACTCATGAATCGTGGAAGCCTCTGCTGAACACGATTCGCGCTTTCAGAGGCTTATTGGAATGTTTGCACAATGAAACTTGTAATATTTCTTTTGTGCAATCTGTTAGCATAAATTTAAATGCAGACCTTTTGGCACCAGAATCCTAATTACAAAAAAACGTCCCTGACAGAAATATAATCTCTGTCAAGGACGAATAGAAATTCTTATCCGCGGTGCCACCTTGATTCACAGCATGACCTGTGCGCTTAGCAGGATACCCACATATCCCCGGCAAATTACGTCTGCCTGCAACGTCGCAGAATACTTTGTGATCCTCACATTTGACTGCGCCCTCCGCGGTCCATTTGACAACTTGTTTCATACCTGATTCTCAGCATCACAGGCTCTCTGTAAAGGCATTATTGCCGTTATCTCCGCTTCAACGGTTTAGTGTATTAACTTTGTACCCTAATGTATCACACTTGCATTGTGCTGTCAATAGGGCAAATGTAATGAATCCTTTTCTCTTTTTATATCAAGCCTGTAACAATTTCAAAAAAGTCAAAATACCGTAGTTTTTTATCATATTTGCAGTAGATTTTTTCTTTTGTCCAAGTTATAGTAGAAGATAACAAAGCAGAATTATTGCGACAGTTTTTCAAAGCCAACCCAAATAATATATTTCAGAGTCAAAAAAGTGTTACTGACAAACACTTTTCCCATTGAGATGTCACCAACTATATCAGGAGGAAAAATGATGGAAAAAGAAAAAAAATATGTAAGGCAGCTGCCATACAAGGCACGCATCATTCTTCATAAATGAATACAGAAAAACATGGTCAGTTTCCTTCTTCTTTAAAAGAAGAACGGCAACATGGAAATCTCAGTTTTCCATGTGCATTTTACCAGGCAGTACATGAAACCAATCCACCTGGTCTTCCATTTACAGTCAAGCATCACTGGCATGAACCGATTGAAATCATTTATCTTGAACAGGACTCTTATCAGGTTGATATCAATATGACAATGACGCATCTCAAAAGTCCCTGTTTTTGTTTTATTAACAGCGGAGAACTGCATGCACTTGCCTCCGATTCTGACCAGTACCTGGAGCAGGCTGTCGTTTTCTCTCCTGATCTGCTTACTTTCGCTGCTCCTGATCCGACGCAGGAACAGTTTCTGCTTCCATTATCGGAACACAAACTTTCCTTTCCGTCTTTTCTTGGACCTGATCATCCGGCCTTTTCGGAAGTTCAGCAGGAATTCTTCCGTATCCGCT
>CAKRLC010000142.1 GCA_934358955.1 uncultured Roseburia sp.
CAATATTCTAAAAAGAAATGATATTAAGAAAAGCGATGCTTATCAGAGTGGATTTCTGGAAGGAACGACACCTACTTTCCAAAGGTGAATATACGCTGCTTGATTTGTTAAAATAAAAAGGGAGTAAAGAAGGAATTTTATGTCAAAGAAAATCAGCCGTATTCTGATGATTGTATTTGCACTGGCAGTGGTTATGGCGCTGGCAGGCTATGCACTGCTTAAGGATAAGCTTACGTTAAAGAACAGAATAGATGATCTTATACAGGGAAATTATGCTTACACACTGGATTATCAGATAGATGGAGTAGAGAGTGATTACGGAAAGAATAGCATCCGTGGCACCGTAACAGGAACAAAAGGAGAAACGATACTTTACGGAAAAATTGCAGTGGAAGAAAAGGATGCCGTAGACTTTTATATGAGCATGGAACAGGATAAGACCGTGTGGAATCTGAAACCGATGTTTGAAACGATAAAAGAGGATCTGAAGGAGGTTCCTTTGGTCGGTCAGCTTATAAGCCTGGTGCCGGTTGGTGATTTTTATATTTCGGATGACCAGGTTGCAGAAATATTTGGAAGTGACAGGGTATCACTGGCAGATGCCGGAATTTCCGGTGATTTTTTGAAACAGCTTGAGGGAGAAAACAGATTTCATCTGGCACAGGCGATTCAAAGAAGAAAAGATCTGCCGGAATCGGAAATGCTGCTCGGTGAGGATGCACTTTACTTTGAGATTAAGTTAGAACAATATGGAAGTACGATATTTCTTGGCATTCCAAAGGATGCGAAGGAAAAGAAGCTGATGCTTATTATTTCCAGCGGAGAGATTACCTGGACTGTGCAGGGAACCTATGAGCCGGCTGCAAATATGACAGAGACGATCCCACAGGAAACACTTTCTGAGGATCAGGTTGCATTGCTGAAAAAGATTTACGAATATTGGAAGGAAATACATCATGTGGAAAGTAAAACAGATTTTTGATGGAGAATACGGATGCGAAGAGAGGCAGCCGGGAGAAAAAGAAACCTATCGTGTTGTGCTGGAAAACCGGGAGGGGGAAACGCGATCCTTTCTGGCAACAGAGGAATGGATCTCGGCGATCGAGAAGCTCACGGCCAATCCGCTTGTCAAAGTGATCTTAAGTAAACCTGTGGAAAAACAGGCACTCTATAAAAAGGTAGTGATCGAGAAAAAGGAGCATGGCTACCAGGCTGCCAGATATACAGAAAAACAGGTTTTCCATGAGAATTTTAAAGACGAGGAGCTGCAGGGATTTTTAATGGAGGCCGTATTTGAAAAGTATCTGCAGGTCAATGCCTGGGATGAGCAGACAGAATACAGCCTTTTGATCTCGAAAAAAGGAGCTGTTACGTTAAAAACAAAAAAATTAAAAGCACAGCAGACCGTAGATACTGCACACAATCGTAAGAAACATTATATCTTAGAAGAGGGACAGGTGATCCCGCCGCTGGTTGATATGGGGATTTTTACAAAAGAAGGAAAAGTTGTAAAATCAATGTATGACAAATTCCGGCAGATCAACCGGTTCATTGAGATCATTGATGACGGGATCAAAGAATATAAAGGGGAAGAGATCCATATTATAGATTTCGGATGCGGAAAATCATATCTGACATTTATTATGTATTATTATTTTACCGAAGTCCGCCATATGAAAGTGCAGATGTTAGGGCTGGATCTGAAAAAAGATGTCATTGAAAAATGCAACCGGGCAGCGGAAAAATACGGATATAAAGATCTGCATTTTGAACTGGGAGATATTAACGGTTTCCAGACACCGTTTGACGTTGATATGGTCGTGACGCTGCATGCATGTGACACAGCAACGGATTTTGCTTTGTTCAATGCGATCTCCTGGAATGCCAAAATGATTTTTTCCGTTCCATGCTGCCAGCATGAGGTAAACAAGCAGATGAAAACAGAGGAGCTGTCTCTTCTGACAAGATATGGAATCGTGCAGGAACGCTTTTCTGCGCTGACAACCGATGCGATCCGGGCAAACCTGTTAGAATGTTGTGGATACCGGACACAGCTGCTGGAATTTATTGATTTTGAACATACACCAAAGAATATTTTAATCCGTGCGGTAAGGCGGCCGGTGATCCCATCCTCTGCCCGGAAAAAATATCTTACAGAAGTGCAGGCAGTGTGCGATGAATTCCATCTGACACCTACGTTGTATACATTACTTGAGGATGCAGGAAAAATATAAAAGGATTTTATATTAGGTAATGAGATTTTTCATTGGATATGATAAGATAAATCCAACGGATGATTTCAGGGATAGAACATAGAAAATAAAGGAGCAACCTCATGGAAGATATTTTACAGGCATTCCCGGACCGGGAAACATTTGATGCATATTGGAATGAAAGCTATGTACCAGTGACATATGAAGATATAAAGAGTATATTTGAGGAGTTTGTGGACTCTGTGGATGGACATATTTTCCTCTCTGATTATGAAGAAAACGGATGTATTTCCAAAGAAGATTTCAAGGAAAACCTGTCCGATGATGCGCAGTTTGCATTCCAGGATGGTCTGACAGAAATTTTTTACGATAAAAACCCGGAATTATATGAAACGGCATTTGCTATTTTCGAGGAAGCACAGATGACAGGCAAAAAGAACTGCGATGTGGCATTGACATTCCACGAAACATTTCACCGGCTTTATGCAGAATTTTTAGATCGATTATTTGATGAAAAGCTGAACAAAGCTTTTTAAGAGACAAAGACAGAAGACAGCTGTGCAGACTGTGGAAAATGTGACACGGGCAAGATACAAAAACAGCTGCAGAAAGAGAGAAGAAAGAATGGCAACACTTGGCATACCTCAGAATACCATTGAAGTATTGCAGAAATATCAGTTTAATTTTCAAAAAAAATTCGGACAGAATTTTCTGATCGACACACATGTGCTTGAGAAGATCATCGAAGAGTCCGGTATTACAAAAGAAGATTTTGTGCTTGAGATCGGACCGGGAATTGGAACGATGACGCAGTATCTTTGCGAAAATGCGCGTGAAGTCGCAGCAGTGGAGATCGATAAGAACCTGATACCGATCCTGGCAGATACATTAAGTGCATATGATAATGTGGAAGTGATCAACGAAGACATTTTAAAAGTTGACATCAATCGACTGGCACAGGAAAAAAATGGCGGCAAGCCGATCAAGGTAGTCGCAAATCTTCCATATTATATTACGACACCGATTATTATGGGACTTTTTGAAAGTCATGTTCCAATTGACAGCATTACGATCATGGTCCAGAAGGAAGTCGCAGACAGAATGCAGGTAGGACCTGGAACAAAGGAATATGGAGCACTTTCTCTTGCGGTGCAGTATTATGCGAAGCCGGAGATCGTGGCAAACGTACCTCCAAACTGCTTCATGCCAAGACCGAATGTTGGAAGCGCAGTGATCCGTCTGACCAGACATAAGGAAGTACCGGTACAGGTTGAGGATGAAAAGCTGATGTTCCGCATTATCCGGGCATCATTTAATCAGCGCAGAAAGACGCTTGCAAATGGGTTGAATAATGCACCTGATATTCCACTGACAAAAGAACAGATCCAGGAAAGCATCGAAGAACTGGGGGTTCCGGTAACGATCCGTGGCGAAGCCCTGACGTTAGAGCAGTTCGCGCAGCTCAGTAATATCGTAGGAAGCAAATTAAAAAAATAAGTCCCTAGTTACCTTTGTGTGTCTAATATCAAGACAGTATAATTATACATTTCACGAATTGCGTATGCAATTAGAAAATCAAGTA
>CAKRLC010000143.1 GCA_934358955.1 uncultured Roseburia sp.
CCCGAATCCTACACATCCAGTTCTGCGTCATGTGCATGTTCATAGATGAAGGTCCTTCTCGGTGGGACATCATTACCCATCAGAAGCTCTGTGATATCTGATGCCATGCGTCCGTCTTCAATCTCGATCCGTTTTAACATACGTCTTGCAGGATCTAAGGTTGTCTCCCACAGCTGTTCGGCATCCATCTCTCCAAGACCTTTGTAACGCTGGAGCGTAAAATTGCCTCCCTTATGTGTCTTTCTGTACTTCTCTAATGCCGCATCATCGTACAGGTATTCTTCCTCACCCTTGCCTGGGATCACTTTGTATAGAGGCGGCATTGCCACATAAACATGTCCTTCATAGATCAGTTCCGGCATAAAACGGTAAAACAATGTCAGGAGCAGTGTGGAAATATGCGCTCCATCCACATCGGCATCCGCCATAATAATGATCTTGTCATAGCGGAGCTTTGAGATATCAAAATCATTGCCATATCCTTCGGAAAAGCCACAGCCAAACGCATTGATCATTGTCTTGATCTCTGCATTTGCAAGTACTTTGTCAATGCTTGCTTTTTCTACATTTAAAATCTTTCCACGGATTGGGAGAATTGCCTGGTAATTGCGGTCTCTGGCTGTTTTGGCAGAGCCTCCGGCGGAATCTCCCTCTACGATAAAAATCTCGCAGATCGATGCATCACGGCTTTCGCAGTTTGCAAGCTTTCCATTGGAATCAAATGAAAACTTCTGTTTTGTAAGCAGATTGGTTTTCGCGCGTTCCTCTGTTTTTCGGATCTTTGCAGCCTTCTCGGCGCAGGAAATAACTGTCTTTAATGTTTCTAAATTTTTATCGAAAAATAACTGGATCTCATCACCGGTTACTTTTGCAGTTGCCTTGGATGCATCCTGGTTATCTAATTTTGTTTTGGTCTGTCCTTCAAATCTTGGATCCGGATGCTTAATAGAAATAACCGCCGTCATACCATTTCGCACATCCGCCCCGGTAAAATTCACATCTTTTTCTTTTAAAATACCAAGCTCCCTGGCATAAGAATTGATCACAGTCGTGAACACGGTCTTAAATCCTGTAATATGTGTTCCACCCTCTGCATTAAAAATATTATTGCAGAAGCCTAAAATATTCTCATGAAATTCATTGGTATACTGGAAGGCAGCCTCGACTGTGATTCCTTCCGCCTCTCCCTGATAATAAACCACATCATGAAGTACTTCTGAATTCTTATTCAGATCCTTCACAAATCCGCGGATTCCATCTTCTTCATGATATTCAATATGCTCTACTTCTTCTCCACGACGGTCTTCATAAATGATCGTAAGCTTTGGATTCAGATAGGCCGTCTCATGCATACGGCTCTTGATCTCATCTTCTTTAAAACGTGTCTTTTCAAAAATCTCAGGATCCGGTAAAAAATTCACTTTGGTTCCGGTCTTCTTCGTCTTTGCGATCTTCGGAAGCAGTCCATCCTCAAGCTCTATGACCGGTACGCCGCGCTCATAACGGTCATGATGAACATATCCTTCCCTGCTGATCTGCACATCCATATAAACAGACAGTGCGTTTACAACAGAGGAACCAACTCCATGCAGACCACCACTTGTCTTGTAAGCGGAATCATCGAACTTTCCACCTGCATGCAGTGTCGTATAAACGATACGCGCCGCTGAAACGCCCTTTGCATGCATTCCGACCGGCACACCACGTCCGTTGTCTTCCACTGTACAGGAACCATCTTTTTCAAGTGTCACACGGATCGTATCACATGCTCCTGCCAGATGTTCATCGACCGAATTATCTACGATCTCATAAACCAGATGGTTTAATCCCTTTCTGGAAACACTTCCAATATACATACCCGGTCTTTTCCGGACTGCTTCTAATCCTTCCAGGATCGATATGCTATGTTCATCATAACTTGCCATTTCTTACCTCACTCGTAATTTTATTCCGTACACTTTTTTATTCATTCTGCTTCTGCTGGTTCATATGTGCAATGACCATCATCGCGATCTTAAATGTCATCGCATCATCAAACTTACGGATATCCAGCCCGATCACGCGCTCTAACCTTTCCAGGCGGTATACTAACGTATTCCGGTGTACATAGAGCTGTCTGGCTGTCTCTGATATATTCAGGTTATTTTCAAAAAACTTCTGGATCGTCACATTATTCTCTTCATTAAAGACATCCGGGATCTCATCGCCGAATACTTCATGGATAAACATCTCACACAGACTCATCGGCAGCTGATAGATCAGACGTCCGATCCCAAGCAGGTTATAAGCTATGATCTCACGTTCTGCATAAAAAATACGTCCTACCTCCAATGCCATCTTGGCTTCCTGATAAGATTTTGCGATATCCTGCAGATTATTGACACGGTTTCCATATCCGACACGAACCTTTACCATCGCCTCTGCATGCATATTATCTACGATCATGCTTGCAAGCTCCTGCAGCTTCTCATCACTGCGCAGATCCCTCGTGTTCTTGATCAGGATAATACTCTGCTCGTCCACTTCTGTCACAAAATCCTGTGTCTTTGTGACAAACAGGTTCTTTACCAGTTCAAGTGCCGCAGAATCCTTTTTCCCCTGGATCTCGATCACATATACCACTCTCTCTGCCTGTTCAATGTGCAGCTTCTGAGCCTTATTATACATGTCTACAACGAGCATATTCCCAAGCAGGATATTCTGCATAAAATTATTCCGGTCAAACTGCTCCATATACGCAGATGCAAGATTACGGATCTGGCATACTGCAAGGCGTCCTACCATGTAGGCATCTTCTGCTGAAGACTTCGTCAGAAGAATATACTCCACTTCCCCGTCTACAATCACCTTAAAAAAATGACATCCCGAAAGCATCTGGCTTTCTGCCATAGAGGATGCAAATGAGACAACCGCATCTTCCATATCACTTTCTGTTTCAAAGGTTGCTGCAACGAGCTTTCCCTTATCAGAATACAGTGCTAAATCTATTTTGGAAATTTCTTTAATTTCTTCTAATGCCGCCTGAATTTTGTGGTTTGCGATCATATGTTATATTCCTTTCTTTTTCATTATACAGAACATATGTTTGTTTTTCAAGTAAGTTATTTCTATATACAGACCTTTTGGTGACAGAATGTTACTGTTCACTCGTACCTCGTTCCAGTAACGATTCGCAGACTCATTTTAAATTTTTGCTTCGCAAAAGGAGTCTGCTCACTCTTGAATCACTTTCTTACGCAGCAAAACAGCTAGTGTTTTGCTGCTGAGTGAACAATATCACAAAATCCTATAACACAAGAAAACCGGGTACAATCCTGTACCCAGTTTTCGAATTGAGTCGTATTAATTTTACCGAATTAGTTTGTAATTGTCAATTCAGTTTCTTTATCGAAGCAATGAATCTTCTCAGGATCTAATGCTAATGTGATATGATCTCCCATACGGGCTGTTGTTCTGGAATCAACTTTTGCTGTCATAGCAGTTCCTGCAACTTTGAAGTATAATAATACTTCAGATCCTAATAATTCGTATCCTGTTACATCTGTCTCGAATGCAGCATCCTTGTGAGCTTCGATCTCGATCTGGGAATCACCGATATCTTCTGGTCTGATACCCATAACAACTGTCTTTCCGTTGTATCCGCCATCGATTAATTTCTTTGCTTTTGCAGGAGGAAGTACTACAGAAGTATTCTCAAAGTTCAGAGTTACTTTCTCGCCTTCTACTTTACATACAGCATC
>CAKRLC010000144.1 GCA_934358955.1 uncultured Roseburia sp.
AAAATCAGAAGAATGAGAGGGATTATGAAGAAAAAATCAGTGATAATTGCACTTATGGTAATGACAATGGCAGTCAGTGCCTGCGGCAATGGTTCAGAAAATGGAACTATTAATGGGGAGATTACAGAAACAGAAGAAAATCAGTTAGAGGGAAGCTGTGAAGATATCCTGCAGGAAATTTATGCAAATGCAAAGACCGAGGATGATTTTTTCAGCTATACCGATGACTATGAGAATATGGAGATCAGTGCGGATGATGCAGAATACATTTTAGGAACAACCGATATTTCCTATACAGATTCTGTTTATTCTGCTCCGATGATGTCATCCATTGCGTACGAGTGTGTTGTGCTGCGTGTGAGTGAAGATCAGGATGTGGAAGAGGCAAAGAAACTGCTTCTTGAAAATGCAGATCTGGCAAAATGGATTTGCGTGGAAGCAGAGAGCGTGATCGCAGAGAATGTCGGAGATGTCATTTTATTTATGATGGCAGATCAGGATATCACGGATGCGGCAAAGGAAGCATTTTTTGCGCTGGCAAAGTAGATTGTTAAAATTTTGAAATGAGAGGTATGTAAGGCTTGCTTTTTTCCAGTATTACATTTTTATATTATTTTCTTCCGGTGGTATTGCTGCTTTCTTATGCAGCGCCGGAGAAAGCAAAAAATTTAATACTGTTTCTGGCAAGCCTTCTTTTTTATTTCTGGGGCGAACCGGGATACAGTATCATTCTGATCGCTGCGGTATGTGTTGGATATACCGGCGGCAGATGCATAGAAAAAGCAGAAAAAAAGAGAAAAATCGTCACAGGACTTTTTGTTGCAGCGATCCTTGGTATGCTTCTTTTTTTCAAATATACAGACTTTTTGCTAAAGAGCATCGGACATCTGACGGGAGCGGATATTCCGCTGCTTCGGATCGCACTTCCGATCGGGATCAGCTTTTACAGTTTTCAGATTATCAGTTATCTGATCGATGTGGAACGAAAAACAGTCGTGGCAGAGAAAAATTTTATTGATTTTGCAGCGTATGTGACGATGTTTCCACAGCTTATTGCAGGACCGATCGTGCGTTTCTCGGAGGTCGGGAAGCAGATGAAAGCGCGGAAGGTCACAGTCAGCCAGATATCGGATGGCGCAGGGCGGTTTGTCTGCGGGCTTTGTAAAAAAGTTCTGATCGCAGATTCTCTCGGAACGCTTGTTACATGGCTTTCACAGGAGGCAGAACGGATCACTGTTTCGCAGACTATGACAGTGCGTGGAGGCGCTGCATTTACAGAAGGAATTGGTACTGCCGGTTACTGGGTTTTGGCAGCGGCATATATGCTGCAGTTATACTATGATTTTTCCGGATACAGTGACATGGCGATCGGAATGGGACAGATGCTTGGTTTTTCATTTCCGGAGAATTTTTTGTATCCTTATATTTCAAAAAGTATTTCAGAATTTTGGCGCAGATGGCACATAACGCTTGGTGGATGGTTCCGGGATTATGTATACATTCCGCTTGGCGGAAACCGGGTGAATACGGTGCGCTGGTGTTTAAACATGATAGTCGTCTGGCTGCTTAGCGGACTCTGGCATGGAGCCGGGTGGAATTTTGCACTGTGGGGAATTTACTATGGCATGTTTCTATGCCTGGAAAAGCTATTTGACCGGGCGTGGAAAAGAAGGGAGACAGGTTCACATGCTTTTAAGCAAGCAGAACAAAGCAGGGAAAAAACAGGAGCGCGGAAGCGTTATGACAGCTTTAAAACGCTGATAAAAGGATTTTTTTGCCATAGTTATGTGATTGCAGTTGTACTTGTGAGCTTTGTGATCTTTCGTGTGGAAAAGATGGATGAGCTTGGCAGGGAACTGCTTGGGCTGGCAGGCCGCAGTGGTACGGCCATGAGTACGGCGGCAGCTTATGAGATCCGAAGTAATCTGTGGCTGCTTCTTATCGCAGCTATCGGGGCAACACCACTTGTAAAGACAGTGTGGAACCGCCTTTCCAAAGGAAAATGGGGCGAAATCCTGCAAACATTGTTTACTGTGGGAGGACTGCTTCTTGCAACTGCATTTTTACTTGGAAGCTCGGCGCATCCGTTCTTATACTTCCGCTTCTAAGAGTGTAGAAGCCGAGTGTCAAAAATGTCTGCGCTCAACCTTTATTAGCAAATTTCACAAAAGAAATATGGAAAGTTTCTCCTTGTGCAATGTAGATGAGACTCATGAAGCGTGGAAGCCTTTGCTGAACACGCTTCACGCTTTCGGAGGCTCATCGGAATGTTTTGCACAATGAAACTCGGAATATTTTTTTGTGAAATTTGCTGCATAAACTTAAATGCAGACGTTTTGGTATCCGGATCAGGGTAAGAAAGGAAGTCTGAAAGTCAGGAAGGAGGAGGTTTCCATGCAGGAAAAAAGAAAAAGATGGCCGGCACTGTTATTTTTTACAATCCTTATTACAGTGCCGGTCATATCAATTCTGACACCGGATAAAGAAAAATCTTTTTCGGAACGAAGAACCCTGGCAAAGCGTCCAGTGTGGAGTATACAGAGCTTTTTAGATGGAAACTATGGGGGGCAGACAGAAAACTGGCTGCTGGATCAGTTTCCGGGAAGAGATGTTTTTCGGATGGCAAAAGCAGAGATAGAAACACGTTTTCTTGGGAAAGCGGATGCAGACGGGTATTATAAAAAAGAGCAGGCTATTTATAAAGTAGAAGATACATTGAATGAAAAAAATATCCGACGTGCTGCGGAAAAAATGCGGCAGATAAAGGAATCCTATTTTGAACAGACCGCGTGTTATTATAGCGTGATCCCGGATAAAAGCTACTACCTGGGCGAAGATGAGCATCCGAAGTTGGACGAGGAGAAGCTGTTGGAGCTTATGAAGGAACAACTGTCTGCGGCAGAATATCTGAATCTGTATGACCAGCTGGAACTGGATGATTATTACAGGACAGATCTTCACTGGAAACAGGAAGAAATCACAGATGTGGCAGAGTTTCTTGCTGGTCAGATGAAGAAAGGAAAGGAAGGATATTCTGACGAAAAAATAAGTGAAATGAAGTCTGACCTGGAACGGAAAGAAACAGATTTCCCGGAAGAGATGAAGGAGACTGAAGAAGCAAAGCTTGCGACAGATCAGTTTTATGGTGCATATGCAAAGGCGTCGGCACTGTCAGTAAAGCCGGATGAAATGTATTATATTGAAAATGCAGGCATCAGGGATTTGCAGGTTTATGATTATGAAAAAGGTGAAAAGGTAAGTGTTTATGCACCGCAAAAGCTTGGCGGGATGGATGATTATGACTTTTTTCTGTGGGGCGCGAGGGCATTGCTTACGATGAAAAATCCGTCTGTTAAAAGCGGAAAAAAACTTCTTGTATTCAGAGACTCATTCGGCAGCAGCATAGCACCGCTTTTGGCAGAATATTATGAAGAAGTAACACTGGTAGATCTGCGCTATGTTTCAGTGACACAGGCAATGAAACAACTAGAAGATAAAGAATATGATACAGTCTTGTTTTTATATAGTGCTTCTATTTTAAATCACAGTGACAGCATGAAGTTTTATTAAAAAGATTCGGGTGTCAAAAGGTTTGCATTTAAGTTTAT
>CAKRLC010000145.1 GCA_934358955.1 uncultured Roseburia sp.
TCTTCCCAAAATTCCGAATATACGCATCAAATTGTTTACTTTATTATAGCATAGCAATACATTGTTCCGCCATCATTTTTCAAGACATATGCCCAGTCCATGACAATTTTTCCAAAAGAATAAAAATATGAAAAAACGTCGTGTCGCATCACTTATTGCTGCAGTCCATTTTTGATTTCTTTCACCGTTGCCTCATAGACTTCGGTTACTTTTTCCATTGCTTCCGGTATTCCCGGCTGCTCCCCGGTTCTGTCCCTCAAGAGCTCTGTCAGCTCATGGCTCACTTTATACAGGCGGTCAAAGGAAAGATTCTGGCTGACCCCTTTCAGTGTGTGTGCACCGCGGAAAGCCTCTTCATAATTTTTATCTTCCAATGCCTGCTTTAACTGTGGGTAACTCTTATCGTCAAGAAACTTTAACGCAAACTTCCGGATCAGCGCTTCGCTGTGAAGACGCCCTATGGCATCTTCATAATTTCCTCCGATTGCTTCATAACATTCCTGTACTGTCATATTTTTGTCCTCCTGATCTATATTTATGTATGTTTCTTTTATTTTGGCACATCAGGCTTTTTTTCTAAGCCTAATCCGCTAATTTGTTTTGTAATGTACTGATTAATTCCTCTATCATGATCGGCTTGGATAAGAATCCATCCATTCCACATTCCAGTGCTTTCTTTTTATTCTTCTCACCTCAGAGTCATGTAGTCTTCCGGCTCTGCAAGAATGGCATCACCCTCTGAAATATATGCTGTCCAGGCATTTTTCACAAAAGTATCGTCTCCTTCAAACGCAATACTATCCCCTGCCGGATAAGCTTCCATGTGTTTTGGTATCGCAAGGCAGGTTACCGTGAATGTGTCATTGTCCTCGATCTGTTTTCCATCCTTCGTAACTTTGCTCAATGTGTAACCATCATCCGTTTCCTTAATCTCCACAGAAATACCACTGACTACCGGCAGGGAGCCACGGTTAAACGGAATGAAACCGCCCTCATAGCCTTCCACAAAGTTTTTCACTGTCTCTTTTAATTTTGCCCCGCTCATCGTGCTGCTGTAAGCCGAAAGACCATTTGGCATGATCATATTGCCTGCCATTTTTTCTGTATAACCGGCTTTTAACACACTTCCAGTAAAGCTGTTTCCGGTTGCGATCAGCACATCCGATCCATACATACCACGCAGCGTGTTTGCCATAACCGAATAGGAAGCATTACCCCCACTGCTGTGGAAGCGGTTGGAATAGGATTTTTCTGAATCCAGCACGATCTCCTCAGAAGCAGAATCTTCCTCAAGAAGCTGGGAATGAAAGGACTGATAGGCCTGCCCTGCATCGTATTCTCCTGAGATCATCTTGGAAACCACATCCTTGGAAACAGCAAAAAAGTCATTGGATGCAATGCGGATATACATATGGTTTTCTTCGACCACAGGCCTTACATCTTTCAGATATTCCGTAAGCTGGATGTCCACATCCTGACTGTAGCTTAAAAGATCCTGACCATCATAGATGATCCGGTTCTGTGCATCCTCTGAAAGCATTGTGTTCAGTACCTTCATTGCGTTCTTTCGTCGTGACTCATCCTTCGCCAGATCGCTGTTTAAAGCCACCTGGAAATAAGGCGTCGTCATAATCCACTTTTCGCCGTTCTCCTGAAAGAATGGAAGAAAGGTTGTGTTGATGCCCTGATCCTGGAACATTTTCACACCGGAAGAACTGCCGAAGTACATCGCAAGCTTACCACTTTGATACATCTCAACGATATCATCATAATTCCTATCAAGATCCGCCTGGCTAAGCCCGGTATCCCGGATAAACTGTTCCATCCGTTCAAAAGCTTTCGGCCAGACGGTGCCATCCAGTCCTTCTTTCTTCGTATTATCCGGATCACTGTAGGCAGTACGCCACTTGCGTCCTTCTACCGAAGACAACTCCGATGCAGACAGTCCCTGCAGTGTCTCCATACAGGTATAATCATAAAGATAATCTGCTGTAAAGCCACGGATCCCCACCTCATCGAATGCCTGACAGGCAGAAACAAAGCTTTCATAATCGGTTGGAAGCGGGATATCATATTTTTCAAAAAGATCTTTGTTCACTACAAATCCATGCGCATCCGCACAGACCGGAAGCCAGTTCACGCTTCCATCCTCATTCATAAAATTGCTGAGATATGTATCATAGACAGCACCTGCCTCATTGGTTGTGGACAGATCCATCAGGCTGTCTTTCAGCGGGCTTGCGTCATGCAGTGAGAAACGGCAGCACGTTATAATGTCCGGCAAACCACCGTTTTCATTCAGAAATCTGTAAAAATCCAGATCATTATTTCCTACGACAAATTCAACATTGATATCCGGAAGCTGTTCCTGGATATATGGTGCATATTTCTCATACAGGCTTGTGCTCCATAAATACACTGTGATCGTCTCTGCGTCTTCTTTTTCTGCACTCTTTCCGCCACAGGCTGCCAGAAGTGATATGGTCATCATCATCACTAAAAATGCAGACAACATTCTGTTCCATTTTTTCTTTTTCACTATGAATTCCCTTTCTGAAATTATTCCCAACTAATCCACGAATTCATGAATCACCTTTATTAACCGTTTCGTATCGATCGGTTTGGCAATGTGCTCATTCATTCCCGCTTTCTTTGCTCTTATTCTGTCCTCCGTAACATGTTCTGCAGATAGGTTGTTGTGTTTGCTCCGCTGTATGGAACTACTTCGAGATGAACCTCCGGATATGTTTTATGCACTTCTTCGATAAAGCTGTCCACGTCCAGATAAGGAGCCCTAAAAGTAATTGCTTCGTGTTTCTTTGCTGTTTCCTCTGTCGTTTGCCCACATCCTGTAAGTCCCATTGCTGTTATACATGCCAAAATAAGACATATACTTTGTACTCTTTTTATTTTCATATTTTTTCTCTTTTTCTTGGTAAAACTATTATGGCTACATCTATGGAATGATGTTGAAAAAATCTCCTATGCAAGATTCTCTGCCTGCGGCGGACGCTTGCGACATCTACCTTATACGCCGCAGTGCGCATCCTCGCGGAGCGTTTTTTACTTTACAGGAAAGCAATTTTCTGTAAGGATTCGGGTGTCAAAAGGTCTGCTCCATAACCTTTATTGGCAAATTGCACAAAAGAAATATGGAAAGTTTCTCCTTGTGCAATGGAGATAAGACTCATGAAGCATAGAAGCCTCTGCTGAACACGATTCACGCTTTCAGAGGCTTATCGGAATGTTTGCACAATGAAACTTGTAATATTTTTTGTGCAATTTGCGTAGCATAAACTTAAATGCAGACCTTTTGACACCCGAATCCTGTAAAACAAAAAAAGCTCTGCCAAACAGACAGTGCT
>CAKRLC010000146.1 GCA_934358955.1 uncultured Roseburia sp.
CATTGCACAAGGAGAAACTTTCCATATTTTTTGCGCAATTTGCAAATAAAGGTTATGGAGCAACTCTTTTAGCATGCGAATCTTAGAAGAAAGGAAAGGTTAAGAAAGATGGCACCACTTCGGGTAGAAACATATATAGTAGGACCGGTACAGACAAACTGTTATTTTGCGATCAATGATGATACGAAGGAAGTACTTGTCATTGATCCGGGCGCAAGCGCAGAGAAGCTGGCAGAGAAAATAAAAGAGCAGGGATTGAAACCGGCAGCGATCCTTCTGACACATGGACATTTTGACCATGCAACAGGAGCAGAAGAATTAGCAAAGCTTTTACAGGTCAAAATCTATGCGGAAGAGAAAGAAAAAGAGACATTGGAAAATCCGCAGCTGAATTTAAGCGGATGGCAGGGAAGCTCGCTTGTATTTCATGCGGATGAATATTTAAAGGATGAGCAGGAGATCGACCTGGCAGGATTTCATATCCGGGTGCTTCTTACACCGGGACATACAGTAGGAGGCTGTTGTTTCTATTTCCCTTACCAGAATGTTATTTTCAGTGGGGATACCCTGTTCCAGACTTCAGTTGGAAGAACGGATTTCCAAAAAGGAAGCATGTCACAGCTTATAAATGGAATCCGTGAAAAATTACTTCCGCTGCCGGATGAAACAGCTGTGTATACAGGACATGGAGAAATGACAACCATCGGAACAGAACGGATGTACAACCCGTATCTGTAAAATAGACAATAAGGAATGAGAACTATGATAGCAGTAAAATTAAACCAACCTGAATTTGAGTATGACATCCACTCGCTCATAAAGGCATTTTTCCCGGAAGAAAATGTCAGTGTAACGGCAGAAGAAAAAAGATATGACGAAGAAATTTCAGGATATATGGAGATCGATTATAAACAGGACAGCATCCATATGGAGTGGAAACAGGAAAAAGAAGGGGAAAGTCTTCAGTCAGATGATATTTCTGTGGATTTTTCAGACCGGAAAGAGACAAAAAATCAGTTGAAACAGGGGCTCTACCAGCTTCTTTCTGCGCTGACAGGAAAGAAACTTCCATGGGGAACCTTAACCGGTATCCGCCCAACAAAGATCCCGATGAAGCTTTTAGAAGAAGGCAAAAGCAAAGACGACATTAAAACTTATATGGAAGATACTTATTTTGCATCGGAGGAGAAGATCGACCTGTCAATCGAAATCGCAGAGCGTGAGCTTGAGATTTTGAAAAAGATTGATTATGAGAACGGATATAGCTTATACATAGGAATCCCATTCTGCCCGACGACCTGCTTATATTGCTCGTTCACTTCATTTCCACTGGTGAGCTGGAAGCAGAAGGTCGACCGCTATCTGGATGCCCTGGAAAAAGAACTGGATTATGTCGCAGTCAAATTTGCAGGAAAGCACTTAAATTCGATTTACATTGGCGGCGGTACGCCAACTACCTTAGAGCCGTACCAGTTAGACCGGCTGATCCGCAAAATCCGCTGCAGCTTTGACCTTTCTGACTGCCAGGAATTCACAGTGGAAGCCGGAAGACCGGACAGTATTACAAGGGAAAAATTAGAAACGCTGAAAAAATGGGATATTACGCGTATTTCCATTAATCCACAGACGATGAAAGATGAAACCTTAAAGATCATCGGCAGAAGACATACTGTGGCACAGACCGTGGAAAGCTTTGAACTGGCAAGAGAGCTGGGCTTTGATGATATCAATATGGATCTTATCATGGGATTGCCGGAGGAGAGCCTTGAGGATGTAAAAGACACATTAGAGCAGGTAAAAGCCTTAAGACCGGATAATCTTACAGTACATTCACTTGCATTGAAACGCGCAGCACGCCTTAATATGTTCAAGGAAGATTATAAAGATTATAAAATGGTCAATACGACAGAACATATGAACCTTACCGCAGAGTATGCAAAAGAGATGGGGCTGGAGCCATATTACCTGTATCGTCAGAAGAGTATGGCCGGAAACCTGGAAAATGTCGGTTATGCGAGTCCTGGAAAAGCTGGCATTTATAATATTTTGATCATGGAAGAGAAACAGACTATCGTAGCGTGCGGCGCCGGAACTGTCACCAAGCGCGTGTATGGGGACGGCAGGATCGACCGTTGTGATAACGTTAAGGATGTAAAACTTTATATGGAAAAAATCGATGAAATGATCCGGCGGAAGCAGCTGCTGTTTTCAGGACAATAGACCGATAATATAAAATTAAAAAATCAAAAAGAGATTCTTCCAAAAATCTTAAAGATTGTTTCAAAAATATGTGATATAGTAGTCCCTGTTCCAAAGAACAAGGATAAGAAAGACGGAACAAATGGAATTGAGATTAAAGGAGATATCGATTACTATGAAGAAAAAATATGCATTATTATTAACAGGTTTATTAACATTATCATTAGCAGCAGGATGCGGTTCCAAGGCAGAACCAGCCGCAGATGCAGCTGCACCGGTTGTTGCAGAATCCCAGACACAGGAAACAGAAGCTCCTGCTACCGAGCAGACAGAATCTGTACCGGCCACAGAAGCACTTGGAGAGGTGAAGACATTAACAGGAACCATCGATGAGATCAAGGATTTTATGTTTGTTGTGACAGACGAGGCAGGCACAGCGTATGAATTTGATTTCGAGACAAAACCGGAAGGTCTTGATGATGTAGCTGTGGGAGATCAGGTAGTTGTGAATTACACCGGAGAAGTTTCTGAGGTTGATGCATTTACCGGATTGGTTCTCTCTGTTGAAAAACAGTAAAACATATTTTGTACAAGCGAAGATATTCCATAAAAAGGAGCGGCGCAGGCCTAATGTCATGAAGTCAAGACGATATTGGGTGCAGGCCGCTCTTTTTATAAAATAAGATTCGGGTGCCAAAAGGTCTGCATCATAACCTTTATTGTCAAATTGCACAAAAGAAATATGGAAAGTTTCTCTTTGTGCAATGGAGATAAGACTCATGAAGCGTGGAAGCCTCTGCTGAACACGGTTCATGTTTTCAGAGGCTTATCGGAATGTTTGCACAATGAAACTTGCAATATTTTTTTGTGTAATCTGACATCATAAACTTAAATGCAGACCTCTTGACACCCGAACCAATATAAAATACATCTCATCAGAAATCAGGCCTGCCGCAGGATAAAATGACAGGCCGGAAATGTAAAATACTTTGACAGAGACTTCATCAAACCGTATAATAGACAAAGACAAGTGAAGC
>CAKRLC010000147.1 GCA_934358955.1 uncultured Roseburia sp.
CCAAGCTGTCCACGGGTCAGGTGGTGAAGTACCAGACGGTTCTCTCCTGTATTGATCACAGCTCCATTGTAGAGCTCTTTGAATTTTTCAGCTAACTGTGCCTCATCTGCCAGTTTTGCAAGTGCTTCCAATACAGTATCATCCACCTGCTTTGCAGCATAATTGTAAGCAAGCCCTGCTGCCATCGGGATGCTGTATTTTCTTACACGTTCTGCTCCATTTTCTCCTGTCATAGCCTCAGCGATGTTCACACGTTTCTCATTGAACAGGTTCTGATAAGAAGCCAGTGTATCTAAGTTGTTCCAGGTAACCATAATTGATTCCTCCTAAATATTTATTCTACTCTTCTAACGCATATAATTATACGCTTAAATGAATACGAGTTCAAGACCGTTCACGTCCAAATGATGTTCTTACTCCCCATACCCAAAACCGGTTTTGCTATCAAAACCGGTTTCCACATTTTGGGCAATATTCAAAGTCTTCTGTTGTGGAAAACCCACAATTTCTGCATCTTTTTTGTGTATAACCATAGTTCTGGTTTTGTACACGTCTTAAGTGCTCTGGCAGTATCTCTACGTCTTCTCCCCTTGCAATCCTTTTCCCGATCTCCGGATCAAGCTCATATAAGGCATGACAGCAGCTTGTCTGCACATAATAGTGCTTGTTCCACTTAAAGCACGGGATAAAAAACAGGGCAAGTACCGTATATGTCATAAACACCTGAAATCTTCCGTATTTTCCGCAAAGTTCACAGATGATCTGCTGGTGAAAGTCAAAATCTTTTTTCCCATCCGTGATCGACATCATAAAAAACATTTTGATTCACCTCATCTTCCTGAAAGTTTCTTCAGATAACGGTTTTTCAGCTCGTTCTCTTCCTGAAGCTTTTTATTCTCTTCCTTCAGATATTCCATATAATCGCGTGCCAGCCGGACGCCGCAGCGCACTGCGACGTCCTCATGCTTTTCCATTTCGTCTAACCACTGGCAAAACGATTTTTCCCTGATATCATTATATTCACTGTCTTTTGCAAAATACATGACTATCCACCTCAAATTTCCTGCAAAATTCTGCTACGCATTGCTGTATGTTCCGTTTATACCATCTGAACAAGCCACACATTACTGCGCACCATGCAGTAACCGATCACAACCTTGATCATCTCTGTTGCCTGTACAAGGAAATATACACTCACAATTCCAAGTCCGGTAAAATGTGCCAGAACATAAGCAGCCGGAACTACCACTACCCATGTGAAAACGGAGTCGAATAAGAAAGTAACAAATGTCTTTCCTCCGGACCGCAATGTAAAATAGCTGCAATGGCAGAACGCGCAAAACGGCATGATCAATGCGGAAACTGCAATAAAATTTGTCGCCAGTGCCTTGATCTCATCTGTTGTATTATAAATCTGTGGGAAAAGTCCTCCAAGGATGAGCATGACGCCTGCCACAATGACGCAGCAGAAAACGCTGAATACGATCATCTTATTATCTGCATCCTTTGCCTTTTCCAGCTCTCCCGCTCCAAGATACTGTCCTACGACAATGCTGATGCAGGCTCCAAGCTGAATGTAAATAATGTTGAACAGGTTCGTGATCGTTGTTGAGATATTCATGCCCGCAACCACTTCCAGTCCACGTACAGAATAACACTGGATCGCAGCAGTCATACCGGCTGCCCATAAAATCTCATTCACCATCAAAGGACATCCTTTGATAATAATTGCTTTCAGTTCGTCTCCAGGAATTCCAAAACCGGCATACGCACCTTTTAAATATCGGTTCGTCTCTCTGTGGGTATGTGCCCAGATAATAATAATGAACGCTTCTATATAACGCGCGATCACAGTCGCAAGGGCTGCTCCCGCTACTCCAAGCTTTGGCAATGGTCCGATTCCAAAAATAAGCAGGTAGTCCAGTACTGCATTAATACCAACTGCTGCAAAGCTCGCGATCATCGGTACCATGGTCTGCCCCGTTTCTTTGATATTCGTCGCATAAGCCTGATTGATAGCGAACGGAACCAGTCCAAAAAGCATAATGCCAAGATATTCTAATCCATACTGCAATGCCACTTCCGTTGCTCCGGTACCACTTGTATCTGTCAGATACAGAGAGATCAGAGCGGATCCCTTTGTCAGAAACAGTCCGATAACAAACGCAGTTACAAGAAGAACTGCATACAGCTTAAACCGGAAAGAATACATATGACCTTTATGATTTCCTTTTCCGAAATACTGTGCACCAAAAATACTTGCCGCGGAAACCGCGCCAAAAATTGCAAGGTTGTATACAAAAATCAACTGGTTGACGATCGCAACACCAGACATCTGCTCCGTTCCTAACTGTCCAACCATAATATTATCTAAAAAGCTGACCAGGTTCGTGATCGCATTCTGTAAAATCATCGGCAATGCCAGATACATATATCTTTTGTAAAAAGCCCTGTCCCCAATATATTTGTTTTTAAAATTCGTTAACATATAAACTCTATCCACCCTTATATCCCGTTATTTTCTTCTCCGGTTCTGCCTACTTATACTGGCATCCATATCTGCCCGGCATATCTTCTCCTTTGATATACCGTGCATTAAACTCCATATTGATCTCACGGAGTTCTTTTTTCCCATCAATGTAATCCTGGTATATTTCTGCTAAACCAGGCATACAGCCATCACAGTTTGCTTCGATATTTCCCAGTGACTCCGCTACGATCTTTTCTCTTTCTTCTCTTGTTGTTTCTTTAATTAAATATGCCATTTCTTCCTCTTCTTCCCTGTAGTAAAGATCAGTTCCAGGCTCTATGCAAGCCCGCTCTTACGCCTGTCATTCTTTATTCCATAAAATACTGCATCAGCTCATACTTCAGTCGGCATCCTTCATAAATCTCCGCCGGCAGTAATGCCCTCGCAACAAGCTTTAAATCTGCGGATTCTATATCCGTTCTCCGGAGATTTGCATAATCGCCATCAATACTTACTACTTCATAATACCATGTCTCCATAGGATCCCTCCACTTCTCATGCTCCGGTTTATGCAAAATAGCATGCCTGGCATGTCTTCTTTTCTTTACGTATTCATCTAAGTTACCATACCTTTGTTACTTGTGCAATCCCTTTATAGCCAAACCTTTTGCCTGTTTGTACGGATTCGGGTGCTAAAAGGTCTGCATCTTAGCTTAGAATGTCAAATTGCACACAAAATATTGCAA
>CAKRLC010000148.1 GCA_934358955.1 uncultured Roseburia sp.
ATTATAGATGTTCTTGATTTATTTTACAATAAAAGCTCTTCGTTCCTATTACGATTCGGGTGTCAAAAGGTCTGCTTTTAAGTTTATGCTGGCAGATTGCACAAAAGAAATATTACAAGTTTCATTGTGCAAAACATTCCGATGAGCCTCTGAAAGCGTGAAGCGTGTTCAGCAGAGGCTTCCACGCTTCATGAGTCTCATCTCCATTGCACAAAGAGAAACTTTCCATATTTCTTTTGAGCAATTTGACAATAAAGGTTATGAAGCAGACCTTTTGACACCCGAATCGTATTACACGAAAAAAGCGGCGCACACCGCACTCTTTTTTGTGCGGCATACGCCGTTTTCATCCTTTTTCTGATATCAGCTTACTGCTTCATATATTCCTCTTACAGATGCCAGATATCTTCATTGTACTGTGCAATTGTTCTGTCAGAGGAGAAGAATCCTGCTTTGCTTATGTTGACAAGCATCTTCTTTGCCCATGCCATACGGTCTTCGTAATCTGCATAAATACGCTCTTTTGCAGCAACATATTCCTCAAAATCAGGTAATGTCATAAACCAGTCTTTGTTCAGTAATTCATGGTACAGACGCTCTAAGTTCTCTTTGCAGCCTACTTCCATCATCTCGTCACTTACGATAAAGTCAATCGCACGCTTGATGTTTTCATCGTTATCATAATATTTTCTAGAAACATAATCGCCTTTTGCATAATGCTCGATAACTTCCTCAGAGGATTCACCGAAAATGTAAATATTGTCATCCCCAACAAACTGATGCATCTCTACATTTGCTCCATCCATTGTTCCGATCGCAACTGCACCGTTTAACATGAATTTCATGTTGGATGTTCCGGATGCTTCCTTGGAAGCAAGTGAGATCTGCTCATGAATGTCTGCTGCCGGGATCAGTTTTTCAGCTAAGGTTACATTGTAGTTTTCCACCATAACAACCTTTAAGTATGGGGAAACCTCCGGATCTTTGCTGATCAGTTCCTGTAAGCAAAGGATCAGGTGAATGATATCTTTTGCAATGACATAAGCCGGAGCTGCTTTTGCACCGAAAATAACGGTGATCGGGCGGGCTGGCTTTTTGCCTGCTTTGATCTCAAAATATTTATGGATCACATAAAGTGCATTCATCTGCTGTCTCTTGTACTCATGCAGTCTCTTGATCTGGATATCATAAATAGAGTTTTCATCTAATTCAATATCCTGTGTCTTTTTCAGATATGCCTTTAACTCTGCTTTCTTTGTATTTTTTACATCTAAAAGCTTCTGCAGCACTGCTTCGTCATTGACAAAAGTGCCTAATTTTTCAAGCTCCTCGGCATCCTTCTTAAATCCATCACCGATCAGTGACTCCACTAATTGTGTAAGCTCCGGATCACAGTGTAATAACCAGCGACGGAATGTAATACCGTTTGTTTTATTATTGAATTTTTCCGGATAAATTTTATAAAAATTATTTAACTCAGATTTCTTTAAAATCTCTGTATGAAGATATGCAACACCGTTGATGCTGTATCCGTAATGGATATCCATGTGTGCCATATGAACACGGTTCTCATCATCAATGATCGCTACGGATTTATCATCGTATTTTTTCACAACACGGTTATTTAATTCATAAATGATCGGCACAAGCTGTGGCACTGCCTTTTTCAGGAAATGCATCGGCCATTTTTCCAATGCTTCTGCCAAAATCGTGTGGTTTGTATATGCACAGGTTTTCGATACGATCTCAATTGCTTCGTCCATCAGGATTCCACGTTCCATTAATAAGCGGATCAACTCCGGGATCACCATACTTGGATGTGTATCGTTAATCTGAACTGCTGCATATTCATTTAATTTGTGTAAATCCCCACCACGCTCTAATGTCTCATCCAAGATCAGTCTTGCTGCATTGCTTACCATAAAGTACTGCTGATAAACACGGAGGATCCGGCCCTTATCATCAGAATCATCCGGATATAAGAATAACGTAAGATTTCTTTTAATATCCTCTTTGTCAAAATCAATTCCGTCACCTACCAGGCTCTCATCTACTGTTTCTACATCAAATAAATGAAGCTTTGTTGTACGGTTGTTGTATCCTAATACATCAATATCATACATTCTGGACTGTAAGTTAAATCCACCGAATGAAATGGTATATGCTTTGTCTGTTTTTGTCAGCCAGCTTTCTTTTTCGATCCATGGATTCGGTGTCTCATGCTGAAGGTTGTTCTCAAATACCTGTTTGAATAATCCGTAATGATAATTCAAACCAACACCATCACCATTTAAGCCGAGTGTTGCGATGGAATCAAGAAAACATGCCGCAAGTCTTCCAAGACCACCATTTCCTAAGGATGGTTCCGGTTCCACTTCTTCGATCTCTGCAAGGCTCTTGCCATTTTCTGCCAATACTTTCTTCACATCTTCGTAGATTCCAAGATTGATCAGGTTATTGGATAATAATTTACCAATCAGGAATTCTGCTGAAATATAGTATAATTTTCTTTTTCCTTCACTGCTGACTTTTTCTTCTGCCATTCCTTTTGTCATCTCAAGTAAAGAAAAATATAATTCTTCATTGCTGCACTGGGAAATTGTTTTTCCGGTTCTTTTTGTTACGATTTCCTGTAAATTCATAAGCCCTCCTTGAATTCTAAACTGTATACCCACCAATTTGCTACTTTTTTATATTGCTTATCTTTACAGGTTTTATTATAAGAATCCTCCCCTATTTATTCTTGTAATATCCTACAGAAAAGTGGTACAATTCTATCATATCTTATTTTTTTACTTTGATATGCCACATTCCTTTCCAATATTTTACTATTTTTAATTCGGATGTCAAAATGTCTGTTTCATAACCTTTATTGGTAAATTGCACAAAAGAAATATGGAAAGTTTCTCTTTGTGCAATGGAGATAAGACTCATGAAGCGTGGAAGCCTCTGCT
>CAKRLC010000149.1 GCA_934358955.1 uncultured Roseburia sp.
ATGAATGGAACTTTTCCTTCGATTGTTGCTAAATGTGCAACTGGGCTTAAGTCCATAACTTCCTGTGGGTTTGTCTCACATAACATAGCGAAACCTGTCTGACGACAAGCGTATACGTCACTGTGATCACCGAAAATATTTAAAGACTGTGTAGCAACTGTACGTGCTGATACATCGAATACACATGGAAGCTGCTCACCTGCAATTTTGTACATATTTGGGATCATTAATAAAAGACCCTGAGATGCTGTAAAGGTTGTTGTTAAAGCACCTGCAGCAAGGGAACCATGAACTGCACCTGCAGCACCTGCTTCTGATTCCATTTCTACTACTTTGACCTGATTGCCAAAAATATTCTCCTGACCTGCTGCTGACCACTGATCGACAGTATCTGCCATAGGGCTGGATGGTGTAATTGGGTAAATAGCTGCAACATCTGTAAACGCATATGCTACATGAGCTGCTGCTGTATTACCGTCCATTGACTGTTTTGCTCTGGACATTACTTATTCCTCCTTATATTTATAATATAATATATATCTTGTCTAAGTGGCTTCTACGGCTCATTCCAACCATTCGCCAACTTTTGACGTTATTCACATTTTAGCATTTAATTTGTCGATTGTAAAGAATCCGGACTGTACAAAACCAAGTGCAATAAGGAAAAATATCTTATTTAAAAGTAAAACAGTTGATTTTCCTATTTTTTTCTAGTATCATACGTTTTGATGCATAAATAGCAAAAACAGAGATTAGGAGATTTTAAAATGATTAGTGCAAATAATGTTACTTTGCGTGTAGGCAAAAAAGCTTTATTTGAAGATGTAAATATTAAATTTACAGAAGGAAACTGCTACGGACTCATCGGTGCCAACGGAGCCGGAAAGTCCACTTTTTTAAGAATCCTGTCCGGACAGTTAGAGCCGACAAATGGTGAAGTTATCATCACACCGGGTCAGCGTCTTTCTTTCTTACAGCAGGATCACTTCAAATATGATGCTTATACCGTTCTTGATACTGTTATCATGGGAAACCAGAGACTGTATGATATTATGAAGGAAAAAGATGCGATCTACATGAAGGAAGACTTCACAGATGAAGACGGAATCCGTGCCAGTGAATTAGAAGCTGAATTTGCTGAGATGGATGGCTGGAATGCAGAATCAGATGCTGCTACCTTATTAAATGGTCTTGGAATCACTTCTGACCTCCACTATTCCATGATGTCTGACCTTCCAGGCGCATTAAAGGTTAAGGTACTCCTTGCACAGGCTCTTTTCGGAAACCCGGATATCCTGCTCCTCGACGAGCCTACCAACCACCTCGATCTTGATGCGATCTCATGGTTGGAAGAATTCCTGATCAACTTTGAGAATACCGTGATCGTTGTATCCCATGACCGTTATTTCTTAAATAAAGTCTGCACCAATATCGCAGATATTGACTATGGAAAGATCCAGCTTTATGCAGGTAACTACGATTTCTGGTACGAATCCAGCCAGTTACTTGTAAAACAGATGAAAGAAGCCAACAAGAAAAAAGAAGAAAAGATCAAAGAGTTACAGGAATTCATTTCCCGTTTCTCTGCAAATGCCTCCAAATCCAAACAGGCTACTTCCAGAAAACGTGCCCTGGAAAAAATCCAGCTCGATGAGATCCGTCCTTCCAGCCGAAAATACCCATATATTGATTTCCGTCCAAGCCGTGAGATCGGTAATGAAGTTCTCACAGTAGAAGGTCTTACCAAAACAATTGACGGTGTAAAGGTATTAGATAATGTTTCCTTTATCGTAGGCCATGAAGACAAGATTGCTTTTGTAGGTGGAAATGAGCTTGCAAAAACAACTCTCTTTAAGATCCTTGCAGGTGAGATGGAGCCGGATTCCGGTTCTTATAAATGGGGAATCACAACGAGTCAGTCTTACTTCCCGAAGGATAATACAGAAATCTTCGATACAGATCTTCTGATCGTTGACTGGCTGACACAGTATTCTGAGATTAAGGATGCTACTTATGTCCGTGGCTTCCTTGGACGTATGCTTTTTGCCGGCGAAGACGGAACAAAGAAAATGCGCGTTCTTTCCGGTGGTGAGAAAGTCCGTGTTCTCCTCTCCCGTATGATGATCCAGGCAAGCAATGTACTGATCTTAGATGAGCCTACTGACCACTTGGATATGGAATCCATCACTGCATTGAATAACGGTCTGATCAAGTTCCCGGGTGTTATTTTATTCGCTTCCCGTGACCACCAGGTTGTACAGACAACCGCAAACCGCATCATTGAGTTCTTACCGGATGGTACATTCGTAGATAAAGTATCTACTTATGATGAATATCTTGAAAATGATGAAATGGCCCGTAAACGTCAGGTTTATAGCATGTCTGATGACGATGCAGCCGATAACTAAAGAAAAGATGCTTTCTTTTTAAATTATGAATTTTTTATTTTGCCGATGCACCTTACGGATGCATCGGCATTTTTTTGACAATAGTATGTTTGTGGAGCATGCATGCTATTGTTTTTTATCGGAACCGCAGGTTATCCCACTCTGATCTGACCTGATCCTTCTCATCTTTCTCCGGCGGATCAGAAACTACCCATACTTTCTTACCGAGAAATCCAAAGCCGAGTTTATAGATGTGATCAGCAGGGATACCATAAGCAAGAAGATCTGCTTCATAGTTCCTGGTCTGGATCTGTTTCAGGGCATTCTCTGCTGTTTCCTGAACAGTCTTTTCTCTGTGTTCATTTAAAACTTTAAATTCAAGGATATAGGCATCTTTTGTTTTGTCGAAAGGATAGATTGC
>CAKRLC010000150.1 GCA_934358955.1 uncultured Roseburia sp.
CTTTGTGCAATGGAGATAAGACTCATGAAGCGTGGAAGCCTCTGCTGAACACGCTTTACGCTTTCAGAGGCTTATCGGAATGTTTGCACAATGGAACTTGCAATATTTTTTTGTGCAATTTGACACCATAAAATAAAATGCCGATCCTTTTGACACCCGAATCATCTTATTATATGCAGAAGAGAACTGCCCTTGCGGTGCAGTTCTCCTGTTTATTGACATGCTATAAAATTATAAACTCTGCTCTGTATGATTTCAACAGATTTTTATCTGATCTTATTTATTGCGGTAAATAATATCTTCTCTTCCTGGTCCGTTAGAAACCATTGTGATCGGGTATCCAATCTGCTCTTCTACGAATTCAATGTATTTTCTGCAGTTTTCTGGAAGATCTTCGTAGTTCTTGATTCCACGGATATCGCATTTCCATCCTGGAAGTGTTGTTAATACTGGTTTTGCTTTTTCTAACTTTGCAGTAACAGGGAAATCTGTTGTTACTTCGCCGTCGATATCATAACCAACACATACAGGAATCTCATCTAAGTATCCTAAAACATCAAGTACTGTAAATGCTACATCTGTTGTTCCCTGCATACGGCATCCATATTTACTTGCAACACAGTCAAACCATCCCATTCTTCTTGGACGACCTGTTGTAGCACCGAATTCTCCGCCGTCTCCACCGCGTCTTCTCAGTTCATCTGCCTCGTCCCCGAAGATCTCGCTTACGAATGCGCCAGCGCCTACTGCGGAAGAGTATGCTTTACAAACTGTTACGATCTTCTTGATCTCATATGGAGGGATTCCTGCTCCGATCGCACCATACGCTGCTAATGTGGAAGAAGAAGTAACCATTGGATAAATTCCGTGATCCGGATCCTTTAATGTACCAAGCTGACCTTCTAATAAGATCTTCTTATCTTCTTTGATCGCCTTGTCTAAGAATAAAGATACATCTGCTACATATGGAGCAACCATATCTCTGTATTCATGTAATGTAGCCAGTAACTCTTCTTCTTTTAATAAAGGTTTGTGGTACATATGCTCTAACATGATATTCTTTGTCTCGCAGGTACGTTTTACTTTTGCCTGTAATAACTCTTCATCAAAAAGTTCACTTACCTGGAAACCGATTTTTGCATATTTATCTGAATAGAATGGTGCAATACCTGATTTTGTAGAACCGAAAGAGTTCTTTCCAAGACGCTCTTCTTCATACTGATCAAAAAGAACATGGTATGGCATAACCATCTGTGCTCTGTCTGAAATCAAAATCTTTGGTGCAGGCACGTTACGGTCTGTGATAGATTTGATCTCACTGATCACCTTCGGGATATCCAGAGCAACACCGTTTCCGATGATGTTTGTGATATGACTGTGGAATACACCGGATGGTAATGTGTGCAGTGCAAATTTACCATAATTATTTACGATAGTATGACCTGCATTTGCTCCTCCCTGAAAACGGATTACAATATCTGCCTCATCTGCAAGCATATCTGTAATCTTACCTTTTCCTTCGTCGCCCCAGTTTGCGCCTACTACTGCTGTAACCATTTTATTTTCCTCCTAATGCGATACACATTTTTCATGTGCGGCAGTTTCTTTCATTACTGCCATTGCTTTTTACTTCATAATTATACCCGACGCACCGGCATAAGTAAAATTAATATTTATTATATGTGGTATAAGGTTTTATTATATCGCTCTGTTTTAGCATTAAAAATCCATTCCAAGGAATTTCCTATAAAGATTCGGGTGTCAAAAGGTCTGCATTTAAGTTTATGCTAGCAGATTGCGTCTTCGTGATTCAGTAAAAATTCATACAGCTTCTCTGCTGCCGCTGCCATCGGCGTTCTCTCATTCGAAACGATGCAAAACTCCCGCTCCGGGATTGGGCGGTCAAATTGTAAGGTAAAAAGCCTTCCATCCCGGATCTGTTCCTCGGCAAAATCTGAGATCACGCTTGCAATCCCCAGATTACGGACTGCAAACTGGATCAGCATATCACTCGTTGCCAGTTCAAATTCCGGCCGGATCTGTGTCCCACGTTCCTCTAAGTAGCTTTCCACATATCTGCGCGTGGAAGTATTTCCTTCCAGGCACATCACCGGCAGACTCTCCAGCTCCTTGTAGCTTAATTTTCCGCCTTTTAAATACTCGAATTTTTTTCCGGCGACAAATACATCCTGGATCTTGCGTACCGGTGTCATTTTAAAGTCATATTTATTCAAAACCGGCGTACTGACAATTCCAAAATCGATCTTGCCATCCTGAAGATGCTTCAAAGTCTCCGGAGATGGTGCATTTGTTACGGTTACTTTGATCTGCGGATACTGCTCATGAAAGGATTCCAGATAAGGAAGCAGATAAAACTGAAGTGTCATATCACTTGCCCCGACACAGATTTCCCCTGCATCAAGGTTTAACATCTCTGAAAGCTTTTTTTCCCCATTTAATATGATCTCATAGCCACGCATAACGTAAGAAGCCAGCATTTCCCCTTCCTTCGTCAGCCGTACTCCCTTTGAAGTCCGCACAAACAGTGCACATCCGAGGTCACTTTCCAGATGCTTCACTGCCTGGCTGACCGCAGGCTGTGAAATCGATAATGCTTCTGCCGCCAGAGAAATGCTCTGAAATTTTGACACATAATAAAATATTTTATAATATTCAAGATTTGTCTGCACCTTTTCATCCCCTTTATTTCTGAACTTGTTATCTGATAAATACCATTTCTGCCTAAGCATATTATAATTCTAATATAAATTA
>CAKRLC010000151.1 GCA_934358955.1 uncultured Roseburia sp.
CAGCAAATATGACAGTAAATGTGCGGAAAATGCGGGAATTGATTTTGCTTTGGCAGTATGGGGCAGTCATAATAAGAACATAAAAGCAGATTATTTTTTAGAAAGACCTGCCGACCTGTTATCTGTTATCACTTCAGAGAAAATGTATTAGAGATGAAAGACCGGACGAAAATGACTCCCGTGGTTAAAATATAGAAATATGGATTAAATAGTCTGCATGTGGAAGTGACAAACGATTCTAATGATTAGGATAATAACGATTGCGGCGGCAGCAATTACAATTTATTTGTGCTATGATGAACATAAAAATGGAAAAATGAGTTCAAAAAATTTTAAAATAGATGCAGTATGTGAAGGACTTGCAATTGACAACCCAGCTATTACACTTTTTCTGAAACACGGATTTGTGGAAGAATACCGAACAGGAGAAAAAATGATCCTCAAGAAGGAACTGTAATACAAATTTCAGTTGTGCGATGATTAGTTAATTGCGTATGGTCAGGTCAGCAGTGCGGAGAGCCCGGAAAGAAATTTTGACTTTAATGCTTTAAATGAAAAAAGTACTTGCCAATCCTTAAGAAAAAAGCTATCATACTATAGAAATATCTGATTTTAAGGAGGATTTTTTTATGAATATTTCTGGCCATACAGGATTACTGGCACTGATCGGTTCCCCGGTCGGACATTCCGGTTCCCCGGCAATGTATAATTACAGTTTTGATAAATTAGGACTTGATTATGTCTATGTGGCGTTTGATATAAAGGAAGATAAGGTGAAGGATGCCATTGCTGCGATGAGAACCTTCAACATGCGCGGTGGGAATGTCACGATGCCGGATAAGGTGGAAACGGTAAAATACATGGACGAGCTCTCTCCGGCAGCACAGATCATTGGTGCAGTCAATACGATCGTGAATGACAATGGAAAACTGACAGGACATATCACAGACGGAGAAGGTTTCGTTCACAATTTAAAGGATCATGGGATCGATATCAAAGGTAAGAAGATCACAGTAGCCGGAGGCGGAGGTGCTGCAACAGCGATTCAGGTGCAGTGTGCCTTAGATGGTGCAAGGGAAATCTCTATTTTTAATATCAAGGATGCATTTTTTGAACGTACTTTACAGACAGCAGAAAAAATCCGCAAAGCTGTTCCGGAGTGT
The DNA here is from genome assembly GCA_934358955.1 of uncultured Roseburia sp. Classification (GTDB taxonomy): domain Bacteria; phylum Bacillota; class Clostridia; order Lachnospirales; family Lachnospiraceae; genus Roseburia. The sequence continues at coordinate 1,164 of CAKRLC010000151.1, forward strand.
ATTGTCAATGTATATGATATTGCAGATACCGCAAAAATGACAGAAGAGATTTTGTCCAGTGATATTTTTGCAAATGCAACGATCGTAGGAATGAAGCCGATGGATGACCAGAGTGTCGTAAAGGATCTTTCTGCATTCCGTCCGGGGCTGGTTGTGGCAGATGCTGTGTACAACCCGGAGGAGACAAAGCTGTTAAGGGAGGCAAAAGAGGCTGGCTGCACCTGCGTAGGCGGAAAAGGGATGTTATTATGGCAGGGAGTTGCCGCATTTAAGCTTTTCACAGGGCAGGACATGCCGGTAGAAGAAGTAAAGAACTTATTTTTTAAGTAATCGAATTCGGGTGCAAAAGGTCTGCATTTAAGTTTATGCTGGCAGATTGCAAAAAAATATTGCAAGTTTCTCTTTGTGCAATGGAGATAAGAATCATGAAGCGTGGAAGCTTCTGCTGAACACGATTCACGCTTTCAGAGACTTATCGGAATGTCTGCACAATGAAACTTGCAATTTTTTTTGCAATCTGACAATAAAGCTTATGAAGCAGACCTTTTGACACTCGAATCATCCTATCAGAAACTATTTGTGCATTTTATGATTTGTTTTGCAGCGATGCAATGTAGGCAGGAACGCATGTTTTAAAGAAATCAAGCATCGTATCTACATAAGCGGTATCCCCATCCGGAATGGCATGAAGGATCTGCTGGATCGCAAAGCCATCGAGTGTTGCCATGAAAATAGAAGCAAACTGTTTTGCAATCTCATGGTCATCAATTGCAAAGGCAGCAGAAAAAAGTCTGGAAGCCTGGTCAGTGATGGATTTTAAGCTGTCTGTATATTTCTTGGAAAACTCAGAGTCATATTTCATTGCATCCGATAAAAGAAGAAGGTGGAGCTTTTCTTCCTGAAGATGCTTCAAGCGAAGACGGACTTCTTTTTCTACATCAGAAAACAGAGAATCAACGGTGATCGTTTCTGTTTCGTATTCGTGGAAAATACGGTGTGTGAAATGAATCGAGTCCGTAACGATCTCATCAAATAAATCCTGTTTATTTTTATAATAATAATAAATCGCTCCGGTTGTCATATTTGCTTCTGCGGCAATGGAGCGCATGCTGGTCTTATCAATTCCAAATTTTTCAATTTGCCGGATCGCCGCATTTTTGATCTGGGTCTTAGTAGAACTACTCTTTTCGTTCATAATGTATTTCTCCTTTTTTACAGCAAAACAACGTGTGTTTGATCGCTGAATGAACAATAATAGGATTATAGCATAAAAAACGAAAAACAACCGTATTTTGTAAAAGTTCTTGACAACTTCTGATTTTTGCGTAAGATAAAAAATAGAAAAAAGAAAGGCACGCATGTGATGGGTGAATGGAATGATTAACAGATAATTTGATTCAGGAAAAAGAAAGTGAAAGTTTTCTGTGAAAACAATACAGACAATGATAGAACCCCGGGGAAAGGGTTTGTTTGTGTGTTTCTGAATTAGGTTATTTGAAAATCTCATTTGCTGACATCGGTGTGGAAGATAGATATTACAATGTAGCATGTAATGCG
>CAKRLC010000152.1 GCA_934358955.1 uncultured Roseburia sp.
AATCCGTTCTCTTCCGCTTTCTGAAGGATTTCCAGCACATGTTCTTTTGTGACATAATGTCCACCTTTATTTGTCTCAACAATGTAATCTGCCATATCACCAACCGCAATACACCACTCATCCGGATCATCCGCGCATCCTTCATCGAATGTCTTGCGGGAACGGCGGCAGGAACATGGACTTGCCGCATATCTTCCCTCGTACTTATCGAGCCAATGCGAAATATGCTCGATCGACAAGGATTCATTCTCCATGGAAATTGCCTTTTCTACCGGAATGACATGCATTCCGACACCGCCTTCCGGCATAAATGGTGCAAGTCCTTCTAACGCAATACGGCTCATTCGCTCAAAGAAAATACCAAGCTCCGGATGTTTTTCCAGCATTTTTGCATTCATGCAGGAAAACTCTGCACTTCCCGGTACAAAAATCGGTAACACATACTGTTTCTCATGCTGTGGATTTTCCCAGTTGTACTCAACCAGTGCAACCTCTGCCATTTCTTCTAACTGCTTCTCCAGGTAATCTCTATCCTTACCTGTCACTTTGACCATCTGGTCTAAGGTTTTTGGCTGACGCACCCCCATCTTTAATGCAATTTCAGCCTGTTCATCGGTACACAGCAATGCCAGTCCCCAGTATTCCGGATCATACTTGGTCATCTTTTCTAATCCAAGCTTTTTCTTCGCCCGTCCGGTCATCATTTTGGCAAGCTTCAGTACTGGCTCACGCACCGGTTCGTTTTCGATATAATCCGGATACCAGCCTTTGAATCTGTCTGTCATAGTAATCTTCTCCTCTTGTAATTTTTTGAAGTAGCAATTAATTTCATGCCAGATTTTGAGTAAAGTATGCTACAATTGTATAATATCAACATAACACTTGTTATGTACTTTGTCAAACAAATATCAATGTTATTTTTTCTTTGTATATGTTATAATTTTTTTATTGTTTTTCAGTCGGAAAATACCTGTTATTTTTCCTTACTGAAAAGTGATTTTGACACAATTTTTAGGAGTAAACATGCACGAAAAAACAAATACTACAAAAAACCAGATCAAACAGGCTGCGATCCGCCAAATCGAAAAATCGGGAATTGATAAGACAAGTATGCGTTCTATCGCTGCCGAAGCAAATATGACGACCGGGGCAATTTATTACTATTATAAAAATAAACAGGATTTATTTGATGAAATAGTTACAGATGCGATACATTTTACACACCGCATTTTCCATGAATATGAGAACGAAGCTATCACGGTAGATTCCCTTTTTTCTGATGTAGAAAAAGAAGTCCGCCTGCGTTTAAAACATCTTCAGGAAGAAAAACTCCATCTGCTTCTTTTATCAGATGCCATGAAATATGATTCCGAATTTTCTCACAAATATGCTGCTAACCTGAAATCTATCACAGAACAGGCTGCCAGACTTTTTTCCTCTGCATTTGGAATTGATGATCTGGAAATTGCAGAACAATTCGCCGCTATTTTTATGGCAACACTTGATGGTTTCGCCATTCAGCAGATACTTCATACAATTCCAGAAGATGATACCTCTTATACTGACACGATGCTTGATTTTTTCAAAACCTGCGTTCCTTACTATATTGAAAATCTGGCGAAAAAGAAAGAGTGAAAAATGGTACTCCATTTCTCACCCTTTCTCATACGCTATTTAACTGAAGAACAATTTCTTCACATCTTCCACAACACTCTGGTCATCCATCGGCTTCATTCCAACAATGGTAGCATTTGCAAAAATATCACTTGACTGGATCTCTTCTGTCATTTTTGCTGTATCTGCAATGTCATATACATTGACCACACACTCCGGTACTGCTTTCCTGATCTTTTCTGCGGTCTGCAGAGTACGCTCAAAAAATGCGTCTTTGATATTAAAAATCGAAATTTCACGTGCTCCGTCTAATGCACACTGTACCTGAATCGCAGTCGCTGCGCCCCACCTCCGGCTACTGTAATTTCCCTGCCTTTGATCTCAATTCCGTGATCTCTTAAGTTATGGACAAATCCCTCGCCATCTGTAATATATCCGGTCAGTTTTCCGTTATCATTGACAATCGTATTGACTGCACCGATGATCTGCGCCGCCGGGGAAAGTTCATCCATATACTTTGCTGCCTCTACCTTGTCCGACATCGTCGCATTGCACCCGCGCATATTGAATGTTTTCATCGCTGCGATCGCATCTTTTACCTTATCTTCTTTTATATCAAATGCCACATAGGCATAATCAAGACCAAGTTTTTCAAAAATTTCTATTTTTCCTGCAACTGTAACCCTGTTTCCGTCAGACAGTATACTTTATCGCATACCGCATCAATATACTTTCTGTCGTGCGAGATACTGATAACTGCACCCGGAAATTCCTTTAGCATTTCACGGATGACCGGACCGGACAGCGGCGAAAAATTTCTTGTCGGCTCATCCAAAATCAGTACATTCGCCCCAGACATACTCATTTTCAGTAAAAAAATTTTTGCTTTCTGTCCACCGGATAACTCTGCGATTGGATGATCCATCTCATCTGCCGTATATTTTAACGCGCCCAGAAATGTCCTGATTTTTGTCCGCTCCTCTTTTTTCCC
>CAKRLC010000153.1 GCA_934358955.1 uncultured Roseburia sp.
TCTTATAAATAATAAGAGTTCACAAAAAAGATTACAGGTTTCATTGTGCAAAACTTTGTGATCTTTTTTTGTGAACTCTTTCAATAAAAATCGTATGATTAGCTTGTCAGCTCACCCGGATTTCTGAAAAGATTCATGATCTCCTGGAGCTCTGCGCCTTCTACCGGTGCATTGCCATAGCTGACATGTTTTCCTTTTGGATTGATTCCGCCTAAAAGACGTACATCCTTCTCCTTTGTCATCTCGATCGTATAGTAACCTGCCTCGTCTTTTAATGGGTTATAAGTAATATAGACACGGTAACATAATGGCGGTGTAATTCCCTTGTCTGGAAGATCCACACGGATCAGTGTCAGATCCTGAGCGATTTCAAGTGCCATAACCGAATAATCGTCCTCGGTATATGGATAGAGCTTCGGCTCACGGAATGCCTGTGCAAAAATCTCATTTACAAATGCTTCCTTTTCATCACATAGCTTTTGAACAAATTCCGCTTTCTCTGCATACAGGCGTTTTGGAATAATGGAAAACTCTGTCTGGTTTTTAATAAAAGCCTGGAACTGCTGTGGTGTCATCTTCACCTGTTTTGGCTGGTTTTTGGCAAGCTTCTCATCTGCTTCATGTAATTTTTCCACAAGTTCTTTCTTCAGCACAAGATTATCCGTAAATGGGTTAATGACCAATCCAACCAGATTCAGCTGTGGATTGGCAGCTACACTGTTGCATGCCGGAAATGGCATACTTAAAACCGCCTGGCTCTTAGGAGCTTTTTCCATCTGTGCTTTCGATGTATACACAACAAAATACTGTTCCCCGGAATTGCTTCTTAAAAAGCAAGGTACCGGCTGGTCTGGTGCTTTTAACATAGCCGGAACCAGCAGCTTCGTCGGGCGCAGCAGATTCAATACATCCGATAACCGTTCCTTGGTGTGCTCTGCTGCATACTGCTTAATCGCCTCTTCTAATCTATCATTTGTGATCTCCATTGTTGTCTTTTCTTCCATAATAAAATATCCTTTCCTGCTTTCCCTGTTCCAGTATCTTTTACTGAATCTTCGGACATGTATTTATTTTAGCATATTATAGTGACAAAGCAAGTGTTTTGGTGTGTGTGAAAATGTTTCTGAATCGAATGCGTTACTGCTTTTATAAGCGTTTCAGCAGTTCCGGCAGTTCTCCCAGACTGCAGATCTTATAATCCGGCCGGTTTGCCTCAGACGCTTCATCCTCTATATTCCGCTGGAACCAGATCGTACGCAGTCCTGCATTCCTGCCGCCTGCGATATCCGAAGTCAGGCTGTCCCCTACCATAACAGTCTGTTCTATTGAAAAATCCGGTATATGAGAAAAACAGTATTCAAAAAATTTTATATCCGGCTTATGAAAACCAATCTTTTTGGATATGAAAAAATCATGAAAATACGGGCGGATCCCGGAATCTGCGATTCTCTGCCGCTGCACTTCATAGGTTCCATTGGATGCCGCATAGAGCCTGTATTTTCCTGAAAGAGCTTGCAGTAATTCCATCGCCCCATCCATCATTTCATGCTCAAATGCAAGATTTTTTTCATATTCTTTTGCCGTTGCCTCCGGCGATGCATCAATCCCGAGTTCTTCGAAAAAGATGTGATACCGGCTCAATTTTACCTGTTCCTGCGTCAGCTTTCCCTGCTCTAACAGCTTCCACTGGGAGAGATTGATCTCGCTGTAACGCTTTAAAACCTGCTCTGTCGGCTCGACGCCGATCGTTTGCAGCGCTTTTTTCAATGCTCCATGTTCAGCAGCGTGAAAATCTAAGATTGTATCATCTAAATCCATTAGGATGGTTGTGATCATTTGAAAAGTACCTCGTTCTTTTATATTCGCCTGTTTCATTATTTTATCTCAAAACAGCCAAAAATGAAATAGCTTTTTAAACGCTCTGCTCCGCCTTCTCTCCAGATTCTATTGCGTTTATCCTTGTAAAATACTCTGTCTCATTTTCATGATGAATATATGCTCCGTTTTTTATCTGTACGCGAAGGCTCGCCGGATTATCTTTATTTACAGACATATACACTTCCTGAATGCCCATCTGTCTGGCTTTTGCAAGTGTGAGTTCCAGTCCCTTCGTTGCGTAGCCTTTTCCTCTGTATTTTTTTGATACACAATAGCCTATATGCCCAGGACCTTCTCTTAGGAAATCATTGAGGTAATGTCTCAAATTAAAGACTCCGACGTATTCCCCGTCATCCACAAGTACATATGTGGTATCCGCAACAAATCCTTCCGGCAGTTCTTTTCCCAATGACCAGTTTTTCTTTTTCTCGATCCACGCAAGAAACTGTTCATAGTTATATCCGTATACATTATTCATGTATCCATTTTCATTTTCCGGAAAAGACATATAAAGATCATATGTTTTTCGATAATCAGAATCCTGTACTCTTACCA
>CAKRLC010000154.1 GCA_934358955.1 uncultured Roseburia sp.
TATGGCGAGATAGCTCAGTTGGCTAGAGCACATGGTTCATACCCATGGTGTCGAGGGTTCGACTCCCCCTCTCGCTACGCAGGTAAGACCTTGAAAACAGATTGTTTTCAAGGTCTTTTTTTGCGCTATTTTCTTTTTCTGTGCTAAAAAAGTTGTTTTAGGCAAGATGACTCGTAGAATGATTATCCTGCCTACATATTTATATTATTTTTGGCATAACAATGGAATGTTGCTTTGCTATGCCTAATTGAAGCTGAAATGAAAGTTAATTTCACATTATTTAGGCAAGACGATGGAATGCTGCTTTCCTATGCCTAATTCAAACTAGATAGAATGTTTTCTTATGTAAATTATGCCAGAGAAGAAGAGGACAAAAAGACCTGCGTATAAATTTATGTTGCAGATAGCATAAAAGAAACAGGGCAAGTTTCATTGACTATTCAATTTTTTTGGGGATAGCCGGTTTATCGTATTTGGCAGGAAATACAAATAAAAACGCTGCTGGTATGACCAGAGAATTTGCTCTTGCGTCAGAAAAATATTTTCGAGAAAAAGTCTCAAAAACATTGACAATTATGCTTTTTCCATGTACTCTATAAATAGAATGTTTATTTTTTAACAAACTGGTTATACCAACGGACGAAACAGAGGGGGCAGATATTCTGGTCATACCAGAGAACATAATAAAGGGGAAGGCAGAAGAACTGCCGGATCCTGTAGAAGAAGGGAAAGAGGGAGCAAAAATGAAGGATTTTAAGATCATCGAAGTAAAACGCAGCATTTTTGAAGACAACAATGCAGATGCAGACCGTTTGAGAGAAGAATTAAGATCAGAGGGAACCTTTTTATTGAATCTGATGTCTTCTCCGGGCGCAGGAAAGACAACAACTTTAAAACGTACGATCGCTATGTTAAAGGATGAGTTAAAGATTGGTGTAATGGAAGCAGATATCGATTCGGATGTAGATGCACAGGCCATCACAGAGACCGGTGTCCGTGCGATCCAGATCCATACAGGTGGCATGTGCCATCTGGATGCAGATATGACAAGACAGGGAATCCGTGAGTTCGGAACAAAGGATCTGGACTTTGTAGTACTTGAGAATGTCGGCAATCTGGTCTGCCCGGCAGAATTTGACACAGGAAGCACGAAAAACGCCATGATCCTTTCTGTACCGGAAGGGGATGACAAACCATTAAAATATCCGTTAATGTTTTCTATTTGTGATGTTGTTCTGATCAACAAATGCGATACATTGAGTGTTTTTGATGATTTCAGCAAAGAAGCAGTAAAAGAACGTATTTTAAAATTAAATCCAAATGCAAAGATCTTTTTCGTTTCCGCAAAGACAGGAGAAGGATTTGAAGACTGGGCGGACTGGATCCGTGCAGAAGTGAGAGAATACCAGAAATAAGGAGGACAAAATGGCAGATCCATTGGGAAATTACATACCGGAATTTATTGAAAATGAAGTAGAGCGCGAACCGATCGTAAAGCTGGCAAAGCTGATAACAGACCGTGTTCCACAGAAGCTCGGAATGAAAAAGATTACAAAATATGACCCGGAATACTGGGGGCTGGCAGCAATGTGTACGGATGAGATGGCAGAGGTCGCTTTAAAAATGGGAGTCCGCAAGCCGAAAACATTAGATGAACTTGTAAAGCTCACCGGAGCAGAGCGCACGCATTTGGAAGAGCTGTTACAGCAGATGGCAGTCAACGGTGTGATCGAGTATAACTGGGAAAACCCACAGCATGAGAAACAGTACGTGCTGCCAATGTTTGTACCGGGAAGTGCAGAATTTGGAAATATGAACCTTCAGATGTTAGAGGAACATCCGGAAGTCGGACGTTTCTTTGAACGTATGAGCCGTCTGCCGTTGGAAAAGATAACACCGATGGTTCCGGAAGGCGGAGCAGGAATCGGTATGCATGTCATTCCGGTGGAAAAAGCGATCGCTATGGAGAATCAGTCTATTTCGATCGAGCATATTTCACACTGGTTAGATAAATATGAAGGAAAATATGCGGCAAGTCCATGCTCCTGCCGCCGTTCCCGTCAGACCTATGGGGAAGGCTGCGCAGACGATCCGGAAAGCTGGTGTATCGCAGTCGGCGATATGGCAGATTATGTCGTGGAAACCAATAAAGGCGGACGCTATATCACAAAAGAAGAAGCCCTTGATATTTTAGAAAAAGCAGAAGAGAACGGATTCGTTCATCAGATCACAAATATTGATGGAGAAGATAAGATCTTTGCGATCTGTAACTGTAACGTGAATGTCTGTTATGCGCTTCGGACGTCCCAGTTATTTAACACACCGAATATGTCGCGCTCTGCCTATGTTGCAAAGGTAGAGGCAAAGGACTGTGTTGCCTGCGGACGCTGCGTGGAATACTGCCCGGCAGGTGC
>CAKRLC010000155.1 GCA_934358955.1 uncultured Roseburia sp.
GTTAGCAGAGATGGCAGTTAACGATGCAGCCGGATTTGCAGCACTTGCAGAAGTAGCTAAGAAAGCAGTAGCTTAATTGAATTTTAAAAACCTCGGAAACGTAATGTTTTCGAGGTTTTTTCTTTTACCTAAAACTAGAAAAATATGGTAAATTTTTGACAGTAATATACAACTTACTTGTGCAGATTCCGAAATTCAGACGGCGACATCTGCTTGATCTTATGGAATGTTTTTGAAAAATAGAGTCCATTATCAAATCCGATAGAGTTTGCGATCGCGGTTACAGACAGATCGGAATGTTCTAACAGATAACAGGCCTGTTTCATGCGGAATTCCGTTAAATATTCCTTTGGAGACTGCCCAAGGACAGATTCGAAGGAACGGAAGAGCTGGCTGCGGCTTAACCCTACATAGGCAGCAATATCTTCTACCGTAATATGATAGGAATAATTTGAAGAAATATATTCGATTCCTTTCTGCACATAGCTGTTGGCAGAGTTCTGCACGGTGTTTGTGGTTGCCCCATGCATAAAAAGTGCAAGCATTGTATAAAGACGGCCGGTCATTTCCACGGCGTGTTCAAATTCGTTGCCGCGTGCATCATAAATATGAAGGATCTGTCTGCGAATGGAATCACCGAGAGGCGTCTGCGTGATAACAGGCGTTTCTGTAGAAAAATCAGTTGCCTTTAAAATCATGGATGCATCGCTTCCGGTAAAGCCAACCCATGCATATTCCCATGGATCAGTTTCGTCTGCAAAATAAACGACTTCCGTGTTCGGGTAAACGAGGAAGGAGTCGCCTGCCTGCAAGGTGAAGGTTTTGTTTTTAATCTTGTAAGAACCTTTTCCGGAGATCACATAATGGATCAGATAATGATCGCGGATTCCGGGTCCCCATTGATAAAGGGGGTCACATTTCTGGAAGCCAACATTATAAACGGACAGAGATACCAGTTCTTTTTCAGTCACTTTGTAGGAATTTTTATAATTTTGATTCATGGAAAATCATGCTCCTTACATTATAAATGATTGTATTTGTAGATGGAAATTCCAAATAACTGTGAATATATTTATTATATAAAGCGACGATGGAACGTGCAACAAATTTACATAAATTTTGCACATTTTACTCTATACAATTTTGGAAAGGTGCGCTAATATGTATCCATAAGAAAATGATTCTAAAGTCAAAATATTTGTACTACAGACTTTGAAAAATAATTCAAACGCAGGCAGTGCTTTTAAGCTGCCTTGCAAAGCAAGGAGGACATTATGGCAATTTTAGTTACAGGAGGCGCCGGATATATCGGAAGCCACACATGCGTAGAACTGCAGAATGCTGGATATGATGTGGTCGTATTAGATAACCTGAGCAATTCTTCTGAAAAATCTTTAGAGAGAGTAAAAGCGATTACGGGAAAAGATGTAACGTTTTACAAAGGAGATATTTTAGACAGAGATATTTTAAATAAAATTTTCGAAAATGAGCAGATTGACAGCTGTATTAACTTTGCAGGATTAAAAGCAGTAGGAGAATCTGTTGCAAAGCCTTGGGAATATTACAATAATAATATTGCCGGTACATTGACACTGGTTGATGTGATGAGACAGCATAACTGCAAGAATATCATTTTCTCTTCATCAGCAACTGTATATGGTGATCCTGCAGAGATCCCGATCACAGAGAACTGCCCAAAAGGACAGTGTACCAATCCTTACGGATGGACCAAGTCCATGTTAGAGCAGATCCTTACAGACATTCAGAAGGCAGATCCGGAATGGAATGTGATCCTTCTTCGTTACTTTAACCCAATTGGTGCGCATAAGAGCGGAACAATGGGAGAGAACCCAAATGGAATCCCGAACAACCTGATGCCATATGTAACACAGGTTGCTGTTGGAAAATTAAAAGAACTCGGTGTATTTGGCAACGATTATGATACTCCTGACGGAACAGGCGTGAGAGATTACATCCATGTTGTTGATCTTGCACTTGGCCATGTTAAGGCTTTAAAGAAGATTGAAGAGAATGCAGGACTGTGTATCTACAATCTTGGTACAGGCCATGGATATAGTGTACTGGATATCGTAAAGAACTTTGAAAAAGCTACCGGAGTGAAGATCCCTTATGTGATCAAACCAAGAAGACCGGGCGATATCGCAACATGCTACTGTGATCCGACAAAAGCAAAAGAGGAGCTTGGATGGGAAGCACAGTATGGTATTGAAGATATGTGTGCTGATTCCTGGAGATGGCAGAAGAATAATCCAAACGGATATGAAGATTAATTTCATAGTATTATGATGAAAAACCGTTCTGTTGTGGTGAGCATGATAGGTGCAGAAGCAGTGACACCTGTCGAAAAACCACACAGTACGGTTTTTCTTAAGAAGATTCGGGTGTCAAA
>CAKRLC010000156.1 GCA_934358955.1 uncultured Roseburia sp.
GTTGCTTACTTCGGAGGCGGCGGTGGAGAAGAGGGAACCATCGATAACAGACAGTGGCTGGAAGCTGTAAAGAATGGAACAGAACCTCTTGTAAAACCAGAAGAAGCACTTGCAGTAACTAAGATTCTTGATGCAATTTATAAATCTGCAAAGAAAAATAAAGAAATTAAATTCTAATCTGACACAAATGGAAGAATTCCTGACGTTTATTATGGAAGATGATAAACAGTGAAAGGAATAAAATAGTTACATCTCCTCAGATGAAAAGTCTGGGGAGATACTTCTAAAATATATAATCCGACAGATGATTGGAAAGGGGATACACAGATGGGATTTGCGATGCGAATGAATTTTGTGGATGTTGTAGTCAGTGACAGCCTCAAAAATTATTATGTAGACAATAAAAAAATGGGATACCAGTTTGATATACGCCTCAGCTATTACAGAGGTCATTTTCTCTCTGTAATTGATGAATTTAAAGTAAAAGTAGATGACTTTGAAGTTCCAACGGAGAGAATTAAATTCTGTATTAACGGAAAAGAATTCAGTCCGGTAGAATTTGATAAATGTTACACAGAGTTCTGGCAGGTAATTGAGCCGGCAACGATTAAGGTTATTTATCCGGGTGGTCTTCCTGAGGGAGAGCATAAGATTGATGTAACATTATTCTTCCGTTCACCATATATGCCAATCGGACCAAATCATATGTATATGCCAGTAGACAGTTGCGGAAGCAAGACTTTAACAATTACAGATTAAGGAGGAGAAGAAGATGTCAAAAGTAAAAACAGGAATCACTTTATTTTCATTGGGAACTCCTTATCTGAAAGGGAAACTTGACCTCGAAGGAGTTATTCGTACAGCAGCAGAACTGGGAGCGGAGGGATATGAAATTGTGGCTTCACAGATGATCCCGTCCTATCCGTATGTTTCTGATGAGTTTATAGAATTTATTAATAAATGTAAAGAAAAGTATGGAATCGGACCAATCTGTTATTCTGCAAATATGGACCGCGGAATGCTTAAAGACCGTGATCTTACAGAAGATGAAATGGTTGCCCGCGCAATTACAGATATTATTTCTGCCAATAAACTTGGCTGTACGGTTATGAGAGAGCAGTACCTGCTTTCACCAAGCGGACTTGCGAGAATCGCACCGATTGCAGAAGCATATAACGTACATGTAGGAATCGAGATCCATAATCCGGAGAGCCCGATCACACAGGCTATTCAGGATTACGTAGAAGTGATTGAAAAAACAGGAAGCAAATATATTGGATTTGTACCGGACTTTGGATGCTTTGCGACAAAGCCGAATAAACCATACTGGGACAGAGCACTGGCAGCAGGAGCAACTGAAGAACAGCTCCAGAAATGTGCGCAGCTTCGTTATGATGGTGTTCCAATGGAAGAAGTAATGAAGATCATGGCACCGGATATGGAGAAATGCTCGGCACTTGGTGCAACACTGAACAGTATGTACGGATTTGTACAGTTCAGAAAGAGCTGCACAGCAGAACTGGAAGGACTGAAAAAAATCATGCCTTATTGCTTTGAAATGCATGGAAAATGTCATTATGTGGATGAAAATCTTCATGAAGTTGCAATTCCTTATGAGGAAATCATTCCGGTAATTGCAGAATCTGATTATGATGGATATATTGTTACAGAATATGAGGATGAGGGCGGATATGATGCAGTAGAACAGACTACCCGTCATGTGGCTATGGTGAAAAAATTACTGAATCAGCAGTAATCAAAATAATTAAAGATAAAAATATGATAAAATAATCAAAATCGGTTTGATAAAAAAGACGCATACCGTGTGGCTGCACAGTATGCGTCAGGAATGAAACATTACAGATATTGTAATGCAAAACCTTCGATCTGCCATCTTCCTTCACTTACTTTTAAAATATCGCTGACTTCATCGTCTAACAGGTCCGTGCATACTGCATAAAGTCTATCATACTGGCTTTCTTCAGAGATCTTATGTTCATCAAGATAATGCTGGATATCGGCAGTCTCACCTTCCCGTGTAATGGAAAATATTATGAAATTTGTAAACAGAATAATAGTTGCTATTTTAAGTAGGACATTTTATAATAAAAATGACAGCTAAGAGATAAAATGATAAGAGGAAAAAATATGGCAACTATTAAAGATATTGCAAATGCGGCAGGCGTATCGGTTGCAACGGTATCGCATGTTGTTAATAATACACGTTTTGTCAG
>CAKRLC010000157.1 GCA_934358955.1 uncultured Roseburia sp.
TGTGACGGTAGAAATGGCGTTGATGGTTTACCTGGTAAAGATGGCAAAAGTGGTGCAGACGGACTTCCGGGGCGTGACGGAATTGACGGAATCGATGGAAAATCAGCATATATTATTGCCGTAGAACATGGATTTTCAGGTACAGAAAATGAATGGCTGCAAAGCCTGAAAGGTGCTGACGGCAAAGACGGAATCACTCCCGATATGTCAAATTATGCAACAAAAGCTGATATTGTAGAATTACAAGAGCAAATCAGGCAAATATCCGGTATCAGCTATATCTCTGTATTTGAAAGCGGTTCTGATGCCTTGCAGAAATACGGTGACAGCATCTACACTTATTACAACGATGGCTACCGTTCTCTTGCAGGATTTACAGAAAGTTATCTGCATTTCTGCTGTGCTGAAAACAACTATGCTCTGTATTTCAATCAGAACGATTTCAGCTGGGCAGGAAGTGTGTTTGTGATGTTTTTGACTCCTGTCGCAATTACTTCAAAAATGAAACTGATTTTAAGCTATCTGGTCGGTGCATCACAGGACACTGAATTTTATCTTATTCCGAAGACAGATAAAACAGGCTCTGAACTTGCTCAGTATATCTATAAAGAAATTAAAGCAGAAAATGCTTTGAAATTATCATTTAAATGGCTTTATTCCGATACTTTCATTTCTGTGATGCAGTCACTTGAAAACGTATCGGATGGAGAATACTACCTTGCTTTCAAAGGCACATCGGATAATTCACATCCGATGGTGAAGTCTATTAAATTTATGAAGGAGTGATCTTATGAAAGATACCATTTGCCTGATTGCAGGCATTATTGGCGGATTTATCGCAACGCTGCTCGGTGGCTGGGATTCTGCTCTTGCAACTCTTGTAGTGTTCATGGGCATTGATTTTGTGACAGGCATTGTAACTGCAGCAATGGGCAAATCCAAACACAGCGAAAGCGGTACACTCAACAGCACAGCAGGCTGGGTTGGTCTTGCAAAGAAGTTTTGTATTTTACTTATGGTGGTTGTAGGCGTGAGAATCGATATTCTCATCGGCACAAATTACATCAGAGATGCAGTCTGCATCAGCTTTTGTCTGAACGAACTGCTCTCCATTATCGAAAACACAACACTTATGGGAATCCCTTTCCCACCTGCATTCAAAAAAGCAATTGATGTTCTGCAAACGAAAGTAGGCAGAACCGAAGATGAAAAGGAGGACGAATAAATGGCTATTTTAAGACCTGATACAACAACTACTCTGAACGGAGTGAAAATCAACGAGTATTTACTCACAAAACATAACCCCAACAGAATCGATATGCCATCTGTTTCCATGGAGGGCAAAGTTATCGGTATTACTGTTCACAACACCGACTGGATTTCTGTTGCAAGCGGAACGACACCTGCGGAGCAGTATACAAGAGCAACCTTCAATGGCAATATGAAAGATGTCAGAGTGCATTATTATGTGGATAACGTATGTGCATGGCAGAATCTGCCGCTATCCTTAAGTGGCTGGCACGCCGCTGACGGAAGCGGTAATGGCAACAGAAGAACTATTGCAATCGAATGCATTATGTCATCTGCGTATAACGACAGAGATAAGAAATCTGAGGACAACTGTGCGAGACTTGCCGCAGCACTTCTCAAGAAGTATGGTCTTGACATCAATCACCTTTACACACATACGCACTGGTTGAATGTCCGTGATGGAAAGAGTGGCTCTGTGGACTATCTCAATACTACAAGAAATCCTTACAAGATGTGTCCTGCGTATATTCTGCCTCATTGGGCAGAGTTCAAGAAGAAAGTACAGGCATATATGAACGCAGGTTCTTCAACACCTGCAACATCTTCTCCAAAACAGCTTTATCGAGTAAGAAAGTCATGGTCTAATGCTAAGTCGCAGATTGGTGCTTTTTCTTCTCTTGAAAATGCGAAGAAAGCCTGCAAGACTGGATATGCTGTTTTTGACAGCAATGGTAAACAGGTATATCCTGCAAAGAAGTCCGTTGATGAGGTTGCCCGTGAAGTCATTCAGGGTAAATGGGGCAATGGAAGTGAACGTAAAAACAGACTGACCGCTGCAGGTTATGACTACAACGAAGTGCAGAAAAAAGTGAATCAGCTGATCTGACCCCTTCCCCACGAAGTATGATTTTTTTCATATTTCGTGGGGATTTTTTT
>CAKRLC010000158.1 GCA_934358955.1 uncultured Roseburia sp.
CGCATTTACCAGCCTGTAAAAAAGATGCAAAAAGCAATCGCAGAGATTCAGGACGGTAATTTTGAGGCACGGATCAAGGTAGAAAGTCAGGATGAACTTGGACAGTTATCGGAAAGCTTTAACCTGATGACAGAGCATCTGGAAGAAAACATGCAGTGCCTGTTGATGCGGGAAAGGGAATTGAATGAGACGCACATCAAAATGATGCAGGCCCAGTTAAATCCACATTTTCTGTATAATACACTGGATACGTTAAAGTGGCTTGGCAAGGCTAATGAAGTGCCGGAGATAGCAACGCTTTCCGCAGGACTGGCCAAAATCCTGCGAATGAGCATTTCTGCAACATCCAAGATCCAACTGAAACAGGAACTTGAATTTGCAGAAGCTTATGTGCAGATCCAGAGAATTCGGTTCGAAGATAAATTCGAATATCTGGTGGAAGCACCAGAAGAGTTAAACGACTGCATCGTGCCGAAGCTGATCTTACAGCCCCTGATCGAGAACGCCATCATTCATGGATTTGCAGAGAAGGATTACGGCGTTGTGATCGTGGAAGTAAAGTGTGAAAATGAGAGGCTTTGCATTACGGTAAGAGATAACGGAGCAGGAATGACAGCAGAACAGCTCGCGCTTTTAAACAGCAAAAAGCCACCGAAAAACAGGGAAAAACACAGTATTGGATTTTATAATGTCAATGAGATTATACGGTTAAATTACGGAGAAGCGTATGGACTTACTGCAGAATCAGAACAGGGCAGTGGAACAACCATTTTTATCACGCTGCCGGTCATAAGAGGGGAAGAAAATGTATAAAGTTGTTGTTGTGGAAGACGAAAAACTGGTACGGAAAGGGATCGTACACGGAACAGACTGGTCAGGCATCAACTGCATGGTAGCAGGGGAAGCAGCAGACGGAGAAGAAGGAATTCTGGCTGCCAGAAAATACCATCCGGATGTGATTGTCACGGATGTCTGTATGCCTAAAATGGACGGGATTGAGATGCTGAAACGGCTTCGGGAAGAAGGCTCTGATGCGGTTGTTATTTTTCTGACAGCTTATGATGAATTCCGGTATGCGCAGCAGGCAGTTAAGCTCGGTGCGGCAGATTATTTGTTAAAGCCATTTGAGGATGGAGCATTAGAGGAAGCAGTTTCGAAAATCCTTGCAAAAAAGAAGAAAAAAGCAGAGCCGGGAAAAGAAGCTGAGCTGTCATTGAAAAAAGGTGATAAAAGTAAATATATTATGGATGCAATCGCCTACATTGATGAGAATTATGCGAATCCGGAAATATCTGTAAAAACGGCGGCCACAAGTCTTGGAATCAGCGAAGGGCATTTGAGTCATCTGTTTCGGAAAGAGACAGATTTTACGTTTTTATCTTATCTCACACAGTGCCGTGTACGTGCAGCAAAGAAGTTGCTGAAAGGGCATCAGTACAAAGTATATGAAGTGGCAGAAAAAGTCGGTTATCGGGATATTACTTATTTTAGTGTGATTTTCAAGAAATCAGTCGGTGTATCCCCATCGGAATATCAGGACAGATATCGGGAGGAAACTTGAGATAACAAGGAAAACTGAAGAAAAAGTACACAGAAAATAAAAGGAAAAAGTATAAAATGTCAGAAATTTAATAATGATATTTGTTTTGTCCAGTATACTTGATTGTTGATTGTGCTTATAATATAAGCATAATCAACAAGAAAACTGTACGAATTACACAAGAAGGAGGTATTTTGTATGAAGAGTTTGTGGAGTAAGAAAACGTTGGCTGCAATCATGGCAGCAGCAATGACACTGTCCATGGCAGCGTGCGGAGGATCTTCTGACAGTCAGGAAAAAACAGATGATACACCGGCAGCTGCTCCTACAGAGAGTGCGCAGCAGACAGAGACGGATGAGAGCGCAGAAGGTTCCGAACTGGATGCACTGATCGCTGCAGCGCAGGAAGAAGGAACATTGACAGTTTATGGATCCTGCGAAGAAGCTTATCTTTCAGCAGCCTGCCAGAAGTTTGAAGAGCTTTATGGTATCCAGGTAGATTA
>CAKRLC010000159.1 GCA_934358955.1 uncultured Roseburia sp.
GATATAATTTAACAATACGAGAGGAGATGTTTTTACACCAATGTCTGATAGTGAATTATGTTTACAGGAAATTGGAAGAAGAATTATGGAACGCCGAAAAAAACTGGGGCTCACTCAAGAAGCACTTGCAGAAAAGGGTGATATCACTACCCAGTTTGTTTCTTATGCAGAATCAGGAAAGCGAGCAATGAGACCTGAAAATCTGTTAAAAATCTCCTCCGCTTTAGAAGTAAGCGCTGATTATTTACTCACTGGTGAAATTATTGATAAGGATCTGTTGATTCTTTCAGATAAGCTCCGAAGGCTTACGCCAGCACAGGTGCGCACAGTCGAAGCTATTATAGATGAATGTAACAACCTTTTTAATCAAAAAGAAGTACCCCCGCTCTCTCAAAAAAGGAATGGAAGCTACTAAAACAGTAATTTCCATTCCTTTTTTGTTGCACTGTATTTTGCTTTTTTTTGTTCTCCTTATGAATACATATGACTCGGTTTGTATTACAATAAAAATTTTCTTTCGGTCAAAAATGTGAACTCTCTTTTTCAAGAAATTCTGTTTCTTTCTTTTGAATGACACTAAATTTTTTAAGTGTTCCTCGCCCTCAAAATCCGGATATACAAATTCCCACAAAACTGCTATAATAAAAAAGACTTATTTTGAAAATTACATTTATAACACTAAGGGAGAAATACCACTATGCTGACAGTAATGAAATTTGGCGGCAGCTCTGTCGCTGATTTAGAGCATATCCAAAACGTTGCCAAACGCTGTATCGAAAAGCAACGTTCCGGCAGCCAGGTTGTCGTCGTCCTCTCTGCCATGGGCAAAACGACAGACCAGCTGATCGCAACAGCAAAACAGATCACCGAGAATCCTTCCAGGCGCGAAATGGACATGCTTCTTTCCACCGGAGAACAGGTTTCCGTTGCTCTCATGGCTATGACCATGATCCATATGGGCGTCAGTGCCGTATCACTGAATGCCTGGCAGGTTCCGATGTATACAACATCTGTTTACCAGGACGCACGTTTCAAACGCATCGATACCGACCGCATCCAGAAGGAGCTTGACGCCAATAAGATCGTCATTGTCACCGGTTTCCAGGGAATCAATAAATATGATGACATCACAACGCTTGGCCGCAGCGGTTCTGATACAACAGCAGTAGCACTTGCCGCAGAGCTTCATGCGGATGTCTGCGAGATTTATACAGACGTCGATGGTGTATACACAGCAGATCCGCGTATTGTTCCGTCTGCAAGAAAAATGGATGAAGTGACTTATGACGAGATGCTGGAGATGGCTTCTCTCGGCGCAAAGGTTCTTCACAGCCGCTGCGTGGAAATTGCCAAAAAATATGGTGTGGAGCTTCTTGTCTGCTCCAGCCTCAACCGAAATTCCGGTACGATTGTAAGGGAGAAAACTAAAATGGAAAAAATGTTGATCAGCGGCGTTGCAGCCGATAAAAATGTAGCAAAGATCCGTGTAGCAGGTCTTGGAAATGATCCGGAAAGCACGTTCCGTCTGTTGAATGTATTAGATAAAAATCATCTGAATATTGACGTCATGATCCAGTCACTTGGCAAAGATGGCACGAAATCCGTATCCTTTACGGTTGCCAAAACAGACTTACACCGTGCCTTAGAGGTGCTGACTGACAATAAGGATTCCCTTGGCATCCAGAAATTAGATTCTGATGAACGTGTTGCCAAGGTTTCTGTCATTGGCTCCGGCATCCGTTCCCATTCCGGCGTTGCTGCCAAGATGTTCGGCGCTCTTGCTGCTGCAGGGATTAATACCGAGATGGTCACTACTTCCGAGATCCGCATCACAGCACTCATTGAAGAAGA
>CAKRLC010000160.1 GCA_934358955.1 uncultured Roseburia sp.
AAAACTGAAAAATCTTACTCTTACCAGAAATGTCAAGGAAATTGTGGGCGGCTGTTTCAATTACTGTGAATCTTTGAGCATGATTACTTATGAAGGTTCTCTTGCCGACTGGAACGCTGTGAAGAAAAATACAAACTGGGACAGTCATGCAGTTGATATTGAATCTCCGCTTGCAAGAATTCAGTGCCTTGACGGATATATGGAATATGTTGCAAACACAAAAACTTGGAAAGAGGTAAAAGCATGATAAAATTTCTTGTGAAAGGTCAGAACATCGAAACGCTGGAGCATGAAATCATTGCAACAGACCAAATTGCTTTTGTAAAAATACATTTTGTATTCGATAATAACTGGAAACCATTACATAAGGTGGCACAGTTCACACAGGACGAAATAACCTATGACAGGGTTCTCGGAACAGAAAATACAAGCTGTTTTCTGCCTGCTGAATTGACTCCCGGCACTGTAAAGATGTCCTTGTTTGGCTATGATGCAGAAGCAACTGAAACAGTCAGGGCAACAACGGTTGTAAAAACCTTGCACATCAGACCATCGGGATTGGAGGGTGAAAACAGCAACGTTCCGCCTACTCCTGATTTGTATCAACAGCTTTTGAAGAAGATTTCTGAAAAAGGCAAGGATGGCAAATCCGCCTATGAAATTGCTGTAGCATACGGATTTGTTGGCACAGAGGCTGAATGGCTTGAAAGTCTGAAAGGTGTTGACGGCAAAGACGGATGTGACGGTAGAAATGGCGTTGATGGTTTACCGGGTAAAGATGGAAAGGATGGTGCAGACGGACTTCCGGGGCGTGATGGAATCAATGGTTCTGATGGAAAATCAGCATATATTATTGCCGTGGAACATGGTTTCACAGGTACAGAAAATGAATGGCTGCAAAGCCTGAAAGGTAAAGATGGAATCACTCCTGATATGTCAGATTTTGCAACAAAAGCTGATATTGCAGAATTACAAGAGCAAATCAGGCAAATATCCGGTATCAGCTATATCTCTGTATTTGAAAGCAGTTCTGATGCCTTACAGAAATATGGCGACAGCATCTACACTTATTACAATGACGGTTATCGTTCTCTTGCAGGATTTGCAGAAAGTTATCCGCATTTCTGCTGTGCGGATAATAACTATGCTCTGTATTTCAATCAGAACGATTTCAGCTGGGCAGGAACGGTGTTTGTGATGTTTCTGACATCAATTTCAATAACAGGTTCTATGCATTTGCTTCTGAATTATCAGGTCGGAGCATCGCAGGACACTGAATTTTATCTTATTCCGAAGACAGATAAAACAGGGGCGGAATTGGCTCAGTATATTTATGAGGAAATCAAAGCTGAAAATGCTTTGAAATTATCATTTAAATGGCTTTATTCTGATACTTTCATTTCTGTGATGCAGTCGTTGGAAAACGTATCAGATGGAGAATACTACCTTGCTTTCAAAGGCACATCGGATAATTCACATCCGATAGTGAAGTCTATTAAATTTATGAAGGAGTGATTTTATGAAAGATACTATTTGCCTGATTGCAGGCATTATTGGCGGATTTATCGCAACGCTGCTCGGTGGCTGGGATTCTGCTCTTGCAACACTCGTTGTTTTTATGGGCATTGATTTTGTAACGGGCATCGTGACTGCTGCAATGGGCAAATCCAAGCACAGCGAAAGCGGCACGCTTAACAGCACGGCAGGCTGGGTCGGACTTGCAAAGAAATTCTGTATTTTACTTATGGTGGTTGTAGGCGTGAGAATCGATATTCTCATCGGCACAAATTACATCAGAGATGCAGTCTG
>CAKRLC010000161.1 GCA_934358955.1 uncultured Roseburia sp.
TAGGACTGCAAGCGGCCTGCGGCTGCTTTGCAGTCGCAAGCATAGCATTTTGACATCAAAATGCGCTTGTTAAGGGGCAAAGCCCCCTAAGACCCCTGAGCCACTGCTCGAACGCGTAAAGTAAAAGGGAGTCTCCGAAGAGACTCCCTTTTAGCCGTTTTAGACAAGAGTGTCGTCCAGTAGAAAATCGATGACGCTGATATTGAGAATGCCGTTGTCATCGTACCAACGCTTGCGAATGTCGTGACGCACGATGATCTTCGGGAAAGAATCGCCGGTCAGCGCAAAAGGCTTGTTTTCGGTGATCGCCTTTTCCTCCGTTCCCAGCGCGTAGGCAGACTGAATATAGGTCTTCTTGCCGCCGGAGGATGCAATGAAGTCAATTTCCCGCGCAACTGGCGTGACCTTTCCTTTGGCATTTTTCTCATTGCTATAGACGATGCCGATGTCAACGGAGCATTCACGGATCATCAGCTCATTGAAAATGATGTTCTCCATGATGTGCGTCATTTCCTGCTGGCGGAAGCCGATACGGGCATTTCTCAGTCCAATGTCCTCACAGTAGTATTTGTTGGGATAGTCAAAATAGCTCTTGCCCTTGACATCCCAGCGTTTGCATTCGGTGAAGAGGAAGGAATCCGATAAGTGATCCATATAGGCTTTCACGGTGTTCAAGGCAACGACATTCTCACCGCTGCGCTTCTGCACGGTGTTGATGGTGGCTGCAACCTTCGTCGGATTGGTCAGAGAGCCGATAGACGAACACAGCAGATCAAGAATAGCGGACAGCACATCCTCACGCTTGATCTTCTTCCGCTCTACAATGTCCTTCAGATAGACCTCGGAAAACAGCGATTTCAGATAAGCCATCTTTGCGGCGTCTGTGGGACGGGACAGGATCAGCGGCATACCGCCGTAGAAAGCAAACTCGTCAAAAGCGTCCTGCTTATCTCCGCCAACAGCCGAGTAGTATTCGGCAAAAGAAAGCGGATGCACACGGATCTCATCGCTGCGCCCTCTAAACTCGGTCAGTATGTCAGAGGACAGCATTTTGGAGTTGCTTCCGGTCACATAAATGTCCAAGTTGGGCAAGGACTTCAAATCGTTGAGCGCATCATAGAATGTGATTTTCTTGCCGTCTGGATTGTAAGGATTCGGAACTTCATCCGACATCTGAATCTCGTCTACAAAGAGATAGTATTGGTCTGCGCTGCGTTCAACGATCTCTCGGACATGAGACGCAAGCTCCAACGGATTGCGATAACGAATATCACGGGTCAAGTCCAGTTCAAAGGACAGAATGTGATCTTCAGCAACACCTTCACCGAGAAGGTAACTCTTGAACAGATTGCGAAGCAGATAGGACTTGCCGCATCTGCGAATACCGGTGATCACCTTCACCTGACCATCCCACATAAAGGAGATGATTTTCTTCAAATAGCGATCTCGTTTGATTTCCATGTGACGGCCTCCATTGAAAACTTGCTGGTATTATCATGCCACATTTCAATGGCTATTATATGCAGATGCAAGAGAAAAATCAATGGAATCACTAAAATGTTTGCAAGAAAATCTAACAACATTTCAATGGAGCGAAAAGATGAAAAATGTAAGACGATATGCAGATACCTTCTGCGATGGATACCACGAATGAAGAACACATTTTAGCTGGGAAGGAGATGATGTTATGCGCGAAAACGCAAAAACCATGACCCTCCGCCTAAACGCTGCGGAGTATGCTCACCTGTGTCAGCAGGCG